>JAIORK010000014.1 GCA_021108215.1 bacterium
GCATCACGAAAGTAGCTTTACATGCGGCTTGAGGTCAAACTCGCTGAAATACTCCGGGCTTCGACTTCTTCTGTTTCCAAATCCTGCGCCAGCTTCTCAAATGCCGGTCCGGCTTTGGCATAATTCCCGGCCTCATAATATGTCCGTGCAATATTCTCCTGTACATTTCCAGCCTGTGGGCTATCCGGATGCTCTTTGCGCACCTTCTCATAAGCTGCCACGGATTCCTCAATTTGACCTTGATAACGCTTGCAATAGGCAAGCTGGTTTTTGATATATGCGGTAAGATTACCCATATCGGGAAATTTGATCAGGGCTAATTGATAATTTCTTTCAGCAATCATGAAGTCATATTTTTGAAACGCAGCTTCAGCCTGCTGGAATTCGCGGACATTGCTTTGTTTGGCAAAACTGGTGAGTGGCAGGAAAACCGCTAAAATGATGGCAAAACAGATTCTCTGAATTACAGTCATGAGTGCTCTCCTTAAAAGTTTAACAACTAGCTCCCATAAATCCTGTATGCATTGATATCCAGCATATATAATATGACCAGGCAGTACCGACAAAAAGAATTAAACAAGAAAAAGCAAACTGTATTTTTACCCGCATACTAATCCCAGCTTCAGTTACTTTTCTAATTGCCTTATATATCGTGAAAACAAAATAAATTGAAGGAATCATAACAAAGATATTTTGCCCACTTGTCGTGAGTTTAAAAAACACTATCAAGGCAGCAGAAATAAATGGTGAAATCGTACATATTATGAGCTCCTTTTTCAATAGTATCTTTTTGCGAAATAGAGTTAATAAGATAATTAAACTGGCTAAGTTAATTCCGAAGCCACCAAGTAAAAAAATATATATTTCAATACTGATCATCTTCAACTCTAGTAGAAATATTTTCAAAGGAAATGAGAAACAATTCAATTGTAGCACATATTTTCGGGCATCGCCCTTTTGGATCGTATTTAGTTAGACCACAGTCACACCACTTTTGTTGCATTTTTTTATTACTATTTTTATCTAACCGTATTACCGAACTGCATACCGAAGCGACTCACCACCCGACAAAGCTGACAAGTATCTCAATAGTTGGACTATTCACATCCCAATTACGGATGCCCTCCACAAACTCCACACCCAATGAAAAATGATAGCCAAGGCCCAATGACAACATCAGTGAATCTAAAACCATGAAATCAGCATACACACTTGGCTCGATAACAATCGTATCATTACCAGTATCATGACTATGACCATTCATTTCTTGAAAATTATAAAATATACTTGTAAACCCTAATAATACCTGAGGCCGTAGTTTTAGTTGATCCAGCAAGGGGATGATTATTCCGGTCTCCATTCCCGCATAGATAAGATTGATATCAACAGATTGACCGGAAAATTCCAAAATAACATCTGGATAAAACAATCCGTGTACAGCACCGCCAATATACACCTGTTCATTAATGACCCAACCGCCATGGATCGTTGCCAAAAAAGCCGGATCATGAAAAAAATGTTTCACCTTCCCGCCCACGCTTATATACCCTGAGTTATGTATATCACCCTGCAATGTTACCGGATTCGGTAATGTGTCAATAAAAGGATATGCTGGGCTGATTGTGTTTGAAGGAGATGTATTAGTTTGTTCCAGCACAGCCGGTTCACTTTGCACAACAGGTGTATTCATGGCATGATCAACTACCTGTTCTGAAGCACAAATGGATATTGCGCTCACAAAGATGCTCAATCCAATGATAATAAACAAACCAGAATATCGTATCATTACAATCCACCTAAAGTATTCGATAAATAATACCTATTGAGAAAAACCAATTATAGTCATTTTCTTTCAGAGCAGACTCCACATAGTCATTGAGTTGATCAAGTGTCAAGCTCGATCCATCCGGTTCCGCGGTTTCTTCAAAATGATAATTAAAATACCGTTCTATTTTCAGTCCCCCACCCAATGATGCATGAAGACTCATATTCGGATTAAGGTGGTGCTCTGTCGAAAGTGAGATTGTTTGATTAATATAAAATTTGTTGTACTTATAGATCACATAGCGCCCTCCAGCTGCTGCAAGATCCTCTCGTGGCGAGATGTCATAATAAGCATCAATTCCAAACCGACTCGAAACAGACCAACGCGTATTGTGGTAATACTTCAAGCGTGTCTGGATGTCACTTTCTATAAAAGTCCAACTCACACCATATCCTTCATCGATATCACCTTGTGAAGTATCAACCCAATCAACACGCATACTCGCACCAAACTGCCATTGCCTGGAAAGCGGATTTTCATAATTCATTTCATATCCCAAATAAAATGATTGATCCCATGTTTCATCTTTGAACATATAATGAAGCGCATCAAATTCATCATATTCTTTTTTCTCTGAATTCGAAACATCCAGTATCGCGCCGGCTCGACCATTGATCCGTAAGCCAAATCCACGCTCATCAAAAGACAAATGACGATAAGTGTCATCAATGATTAAAAATGCATCAAATTCATTGGCAGCAACATACTCGTTTAAAACAAGATACTTCATAATTGCCTTTAACGCGGTCATTGTTTTCAACCGATAATCAAAAATATATGCTTTACTCGCAAAGGTTATGATCTCAGCCAGCTCGATAATTGTGGTTTTATCCAAAGATTTTTTCAGAACACCAGCATCACTTAGATCTGCAATAATCTGCATAACTTGATACGCATATTTTCCTTCAAAAATACGCCCCCAGCCAAAACGAAATGTCTGATGAACATCAAAATCATACGTTTCTCGCTCATATTTCCAAAAATAATCTGATGTTAGTGATTTGACGTGACCACACTCGATGCTTTCTAGTGCACTGATATCCGTCTCCAATCCCAATGCCCATGGTCCCGGATAAAAATCCAGTTTCACGTTTGGAAGGATTCTCACATTGAAAAGATCATATATATATATAGTCAGAACCGTAGATATCTTCAGACATTCGTCTATGTTCCGTTTCATACGATGTATTTAAATGATGCGTATACGCTATTGCCAGTGGAATGTTCGTACTTATTTCCAGCTCCTTTGTCATGTTAGAATAATGAATTGCGGGTCCCAAATCAGTGTTCAAATCTGATTCAATATCGCTTGCACGAAAAATCGTATCACGATAATCTGTATAACCTGATTCAGCTTGATCTTTTGATATCTGGCCTGAGGACTCTACGTTCATTTGAAATTGCTGAGTCTCAACAAACGGCATATCCCGGATCTGAAATCCATCCAAATTCCAGGTCGAATCATCAGCCAATATTGGATAAGGAAGACAAATTAAAGTGTATATTACAACAAACCCCAGGCATCGCTTGAACACCAGTATTTCTCCATTTCCACTATATTCCTGACCATACTACTCAATTTTGCCATGGAATTACAGCTCATTTTTTTGAGCGTTTCCTTTCGGGCTACATTTATTTAGACTACACCCGCGTCTCTTTCCATGCACTTTTTTTTAAAAAAATAACCGATCATGGCGCATAAAAAAAAGCGCATAGACAATTTCTGCCTATGCGCTTTTTCATACTGACAATTTATATTTTACGTAGTCGTCTTTTCCGCTTCCAATTCCTTAAGTGCATCTTTATACGAAAGACGAATCTTCCCTTTTTCATCAATCTCTAAAACTTTCACGGAAACAATGTCACCTTCCTTCATAACATCTGTGACATTCTTAACCCGCTGCTCCGCCATTTGAGAAACATGTACCAGTCCGTCTTTATTCGGCGCCACTTCAACGAAAGCTCCAAAATCCGTCACTTTCTTGACTTCGCCGGTATAAATTTTGCCAATCTCAATTTTGGGAGCCAGCTTGCGGATCATATCAATCGCAGCTTCCACAATCTTAGGATCACGAGCGGCAATATTGACTTTTCCAGAGTCTTCAATATCAATTGTTGCACCGGTTTCCTCGGTAATCTTTTTAATCATCTTACCGCCCGGACCGATAATCGTCCGGATATCATCAGGCTCAATCTCAATTGATACTATACGCGGTGCATACTCGGATAATTCACTGTTCGGTTGAGAGATGGTTCCTTCCATATTGTCAAGAATCTGATAACGGGCTACTTTTGCCTGTTCTAAAGCATTCTTCATCAATTCTTCACTCAGACCGGTTATTTTGATATCCATCTGAATGGCGGTAATTCCATTCCGAGTCCCTGCGATTTTAAAATCCATATCACCAAAATGGTCCTCTAACCCCTGAATATCCGTAAGAATCGCTGTTTTATCCCCTTCTTGCACCAATCCCATGGCAATACCGGCTACGTGTGTCTCAATCGGTACTCCGGCATTCATCAACGAAAGCGAAGCACCGCAAACCGATGCCATTGAAGATGAACCATTGGACTCTAAAATGTCAGAAGTAATCTGAATCGTATAATTAAATTTTTCGTTTTCCGGAATCAAGGGCGCAATCGCTCTTTCAGCAAGCATCCCATGACCGATTTCACGACGTCCCGGTCCGCGAACCGGCCGCGCTTCACCCACTGAAAATGAAGGAAAATTATAATAGAGCATAAAATTTTTCTTATATTCACGTTCCAATTGCTCAATAAGCTGCTCATCAGCTCTTGTGCCTAAGGTCGTCACCACAAGTGCCTGCGTCTGGCCGCGGGTAAACAAGGCCGAACCATGCGGGCGGGGTAAAACACCGACTTCACAAGTAATCTTGCGGATATCTGTTAACCCCCGGCCGTCAGGACGCTTGTGGTCAACCGCAATATCATGCCGGACGGTCTGAACTTCAATGTCATCCATTGCTTTTTTCGCATCTGATGCCAAAGAATCTGTCAAAGCATCCTGCATATCACTTTTCAGAGCTTCCAGTATAGCTTTTTTGGCTTCGGTAACTGCCAAAGAGCGCGCTTGTTTTTCTTCAATCCGCACTGCCTGGGCAATTTTATCTCCCGCCAGTTCAATAACCTTCTTTTGGATTGCTTCATCAATACTCTTTAATTCAATGGTGCGCTTCTGTTTTCCCACCTGCTGGATCAATTCATCCTGCAGGGCAATCACGTCGCGGTTACAATTTTGTGCCAGGCTGAAGGCTTCCAAAATACCCGCTTCGGGCATTTGCTCGGCCTCGCCTTCCACCATAACAATATTATCCTTACTGCCGGCAACAATAATATCCATTTCACTCTGGGCAATTTGCTCAAAGGTCGGATTAACAACCAACTCACCGTTTACTTTGCCAACCCGGGCGGCACTCAACACATTGGAAAAAGGAATATCTGATATTGCCATCGCGGTCGATGCACCTATTAATGCAGGTATATCCGAGTTATTCTCTAAATCGGAAGAAATAACCAAGGCATAAACCTGTAGCTCATTCCGCAATCCTTTGGGAACCTGCGGACGAACGGCACGATCAATTAAACGCGCTGTTAGAGTTTCTTTATCAGCCGGTCTGCCGCCGCGCTTAAAAAAACCACCGGGAATTTTTCCGGCAGCATACGTTCTTTCGCGGTATTCAACTGTTAATGGAAGAAAATCGCCCATACCTTCCCTTGCTTCCTGTGCGCATACTGCGGTGACCAATACAACGGTTCCGCCATATTGGACTGTGACTGCGCCATGCGCCTGTCTTGCAACATGCCCTGTGGTAAGGGTAAGTGTTCTTCCTGCTATTTCCCGGCTAACGGATATCGCGCCTTCCAATGTCGTGCCTCCTTGACTCCAATGAGTCCCTCATAATTATTTACGTAACTTAAGTTTGGTAATAATCGCTTTGTAACGCATTACATGATATTTTTTCAAATAATCCAACAAACGACGTCGTTTGCTGACAAGCATCAAAAGCCCGGTGCGGGAATGATGGTCTTTGTGGTGTTCTTTAAAATGATCCGTAAGTCCATTAATACGTTCAGAAAGTAATGCAATCTGGACTTCGGGTGACCCGGTGTCGGTCTCGTGCACCTTATTTCCCTCGATCAATGTCTTTTTCTTTTCTTTCACTAATGCCATTTTCTCGCCTCCTTTCAAAAAAAAATTAATTTTTCATCAAAAAAAACTTACCTTCGCCGCTCAATTGTTAGGTGAAGGATGAGATAACGATTGGCTGGTTAAAAATTAGGTAACCTAAATAATCGCTTTTCGGAGGAAAAACCAATTTAGAGTTTATATTTTTACCATAATCTTACACTTTTGTCAATGATTTCTTCTGGATTTTCTCTCTGATTTTACGGGCCTTTTCTTAGCGCTTTCTCTTTTTTGGGGCAGGTTTTCTGACAATTTTAATAGTGACCTGTTTTTTGTTTAATTTTCGGTTGGAAAGAATTGTCCCGGGAATGACTTTTCTACCATCGACAAATATTTCTCCACGCCTGCCTTTTCCCTTAATTTTCACATTAATCTTTGTTTTTCTAAAAGAAAAATTCTTTATTTCAAGTGAAAAATCCTGTTCCATCGCCGGTAAAGCGATCCTCAGACCTTCCGGTAGCGGTTCTAAGCCGCACAAACCCTTGAGAAGCATTTCAATAAAATTCAAATTTTCAATACAGACACCGGAGCGATCACTGCCCCCGTGCCCAGGCATCGCCAATACACCGGGATGATAGACAACGCCTTCCAGATAATCCGTCAAACGTTGAAATGCCTGATCAGCACTTTTTTTATTTTCCAGTCCCAGTCGCAACATGGTTTGGGATATGGCAAAATGCGAATTCGTTGACTGCCTGGATTGGCTGATATAATTAGCTTGATCTACAATAAAACGACGGTATCGTTCAAAACGATCGCGCCATTTTCCATGCGTCCACAGCTCCTGAAAAACCTTTTTTTGCTTTACGGGTGCTCCAATATTTTCGATCACCGCCCAAATCGGATCAATACTTTCGATGGGAATTTTATAGTCCCCATTTTTAACAACGGCATAAGCATAATACCCTTCACTCCCTAAATCGGGATACCAAAATGTCTGCTCTAAAATCTTTGCGCCTTGTTTGGCTTTATTTTCACATACCACCGCCAGGGCCGGATTGGTTTCCATGCGGTTGTGCCGCAATACAACCGCAACCTCTCTAAATGCCGAAATACTTATACAGACATTTTTTACAAAATCCAAAGGTTTATCCTGCAACTCGCTTTCTATTGGAAGAATCGTGTAATTATCAGGATATGTTTTGCGCGGCGAATGATATTCCGGCAAACCATTATCATTATGGTCCATATCAACAAAATATTTTGTGAGTTCTTTAAGCCGAAGTATGTTGGCTGCCAGCCATTCTTCATTATGCGTTGCCTGGAAATAACGACACGCGATTAAAATAACATACGCAATATCAACCGTTTCCGCCCGCTGATCAAACCAGTCATCCAAATAATTTTCAATTGCAGCATGATTCCAAATTCCCAAAGCCAGGAATCCTTCTACACCAATGAACAGATTTTCCGGTAAAACCGGATCAGGGCTATTAACTTGGGTTAATCCGGGGGCCGCATATTTATCTTTACAGACCATCCAGCCTGCCCAGGTTTTCAACATTTGAAAATAAAAATCCAGTTCCTGATGAGACGTCGTCACGGTCATCCCCTGGAGCGAACGCTGCTGGTTGGCGGTCTCCCATGCATAAAAATCATCGTTTTTACGCAGTTTCCGCATATTTCCGGCAACTGTTTCACGGTCAATACCCCAGCTGCTATAAAACGAAGCTGTGAAAAATTGTCCCTGGTCAAGGTCCTTGGCAGGGGTTTCAATACCGACAACAAGTCCGGATAACTCATTTTCCAAAGGTTCCCCATGGGGATGAACCGAACTATGTTCACCGGCCTTGATAAAACCACCCTCTTGGCTCCAGCCATGCGCCAGCCAGCTTTCTTCACGGATAAGATAATCCCTTTGAAACAAAATCGCCTCGCGAGGATCAGCAAATAATTCATCATCCCGTTCAACCTGTTGAGCAGGATCATTGCCGGCAGTCATTTCGGGTTCTTGCAAATGAACACCAAAACGCAACCCCTGCAAGGAACGGCCGCTTTGATTATGCACGGTGCAACGTACACCCACCCCCATCCCTTTGTTCATCTGAAAATAACTGCGTGTCAATACAATGCCGTCAGGCCAGGACCACATTTCCGAAATTTTTCCAGGTTGTATCTGCATTTGAACAGAAGCGTTATCAATCCCGGGAATCAATCGTCGCTGTTCTCCGGCAACGAATACTGAATAGAGCAATTCCGTCTCTAAGCGGCGCCCATCCGGAAGGTAAAGCGTTCCGGCGGGGCCTGCCTGATTTCCAGAATAGACCAATTCCTGCACCAGCGGATGGTAATAGGCCAGTAAAATTTGGGAAGGTGTTTTTTCGAAAGAGGAAAAATATCCGGATAATTTTGAAATTTCCGGGGCCTGAGGAACAAAATCCAATTGTATCATTGCCGTGGAAGAGGTTGGCACAGCTTCAGGTACTGTGTCCAACCCTGCACCATAAACACTCGCGGAAAAATAACCAAGCACCAAGATCGCCAATGGTCTGACCCAAAGGACCGCTCTTGGGAACATGGCGAATTATGCTCCGTTTTTAAATTGCTTGGTCAATTCCGGGACAACTTCATTGAGGTCCCCGACAATTCCATACGTTGCAACTTTAAAAATCTCTGCGTCAGGATTATTGTTTATTGCAATAATAACATCCGCAGATTGCATGCCGGCCAGGTGCTGAATCGCCCCGGAAACCCCCACTGCAAAATAGATTTTCGGGCATACTGTTTTGCCGGTTTGACCGACCTGATGCGAATACGGCACCCAGCCTGAATCAACCACGGCACGCGATGCACCCACCGCACCGCCGATGGCAGCAGCCAAATCATGAATAATGCTGAAATTTTCTTTGTTGCCGACACCCCGGCCGCCGGTGACAATAATATCCGCCTCCGCAATATTACAGGTGTCTTCAATTTCTTTGACAATATCCACCACTTTTGCACGAATGGTAAACTCCGATTCCGCCGGGCTTGTCTCAACAATTTCACCTTGACGTTTTATATCTTTCTCCAACGCCTTCATTACTTTATGCCGCACCGTGGCCATTTGCGGCCTTTTTTCCTCACAAACAATCGTCGCCATAATATTACCGCCGTATGCCGGACGGGTACCCAGAAGAATTTTTTTCTCCGGATCAATTTCCAGTCCCGTGCAATCCGCAGTCATACCTGCCTCGAGATGTGCGGCTACACGGGGGATAAAGGATCTCCCAATGGCTGTGGCCCCGGCAAGAATAATTGACGGCTTATGCTCTTTGACCAGGTCCGTCATAGCCTTGGCATACGGTTCATCGGCAAATTTTTCAAATACCGGACTATCCACATAAAAAACCTTGTCTGCACCATAGGCAACCAATTCATCAGCCGCCGCGCGCATCCCACTTCCCAATAAAACCGCCACAAGTTTTTGACCAAGATCATCCGCCAATTTTCTGCCGGCGCCTAATAATTCATACGATACGGAATTAAGTTTTCCTTCCCTCTGCTCTGCATAAATCCACACATCTTTGTAATCTGCAAGACTCATTGCGCGTTGATCCTCCCTTTATATTCCTAAATACGGAGACGTTGCATGCAACGTCTCTACTAGAGAACATTCATTTAAAAAATATTCATTTCCTTAATCTTTCCATAAAGAATTTCGGCGGCCTGTGCCGGTTCACCTTCAATCATTTCACCTTTGTATTGCCGCTTAGGGGTAAATGTTTTAAAAACCCTGGTCGGCGATCCCTTCAATCCCACCTGACTCGTATCAAACCCCGGCATATCCGCCACGGCCCAAACCTGGGGCTCATATTTTTTAGCCCGCATTTTCCCCTTCAACGACTCCAAACGGGGTTCATTGATTTCCTTCACGACACTGATCAATGCAGGCAGCGGACTTTCTAAAACATCATAGCCGTCTTCCATAAGCCGTTGGGCCCTGATTTTCTCTTCTGAAATTTCTTCGATCTTCCTGACCCATGCAATCATCGGCAGATCCAGACAGGCAGCGATTTCCGGTCCAACCTGGGCAGTATCACCATCAACTGCTTGTTTTCCCGTTATGATTAATTGGTAATCGCCAATTTTTATTAAAGCCTGCGATAAAGTATAGGCTGTTGCCCAGGTATCCGATCCGGCAATTGCGCGATCCGAGATCAAAATTCCCTCGTCCGCGCCCAGACCGATTGTCTTTTTAATAATGGCTGCTGCTTGCGGCGGTCCCATCGTGACCACGGTTATTTTTCCACCGAGTTTTTCCTTAATACGCAATGCTTCTTCCACTGCATATTCATCAAAAGGATTCAAAATACTTTCCACCCCATCACGAATCATCGTGCCGGTTTCCGGGTCCAGCTTAACATTGGTGGTTGCCACAACCTGCTTGATTAAAACAACTATATTCATTTCATCCTCCCAACCGCTTAATCGTAATCGTTATTTCGCCGCTTTGGCAGCTTCCTTAATCAATTGAAGCGCAATCTCATTTCTTTGGATCTGACTGGTTCCCTCATATATCTGCGTAATTTTGGCATCCCGCATCATCTTTTCCACCGGGTATTCTTTCATATAGCCATAACCACCCATGACCTGAACAGCATCTGTGGTCACGCGCATGGCCACTTCCGAGGCAAACAATTTGGACATGGCGGAAATCTTGGCAAAGCTTTTCGCACCGGCATCAACTGTCTTGGCAGTCGCATAAATCAATGCCCTGGACGCCTCAACATCTGTCGCCATATTTGCCAACATATGCTGGACCGCTTGAATACTGGAAATGGGTTGATTAAATTGAACACGTTCGCGGGAATATTTTACCGCTTCATCCAAGGCGCCGGCTGCAATCCCCAGTGCCTGGGCTGCAACGCCGGGCCGGGATGTATTTAATGTGTTTACTGCAACAATAAAACCCATTCCCTCTTTGGCCAAAATATTTTTTGCAGGTACTCGGCAATTTGTAAAAACCAATTCACGCGTAACGGATGCACGAATACCCATTTTATTCTCTTTTTTTCCAAAATCAAAACCCGGGGTTCCCTTTTCAACAATAAATGCCGTTGCACCCCGTGTTCCCTTGGCTTTATTGGTAATGGCAATGACCGTATAAGTCTCTGCTTCACCGGCATTGGTAATCCATTGCTTAGTTCCATTCAAAATATAGTCATCACCATCTCTAACCGCCGTGGTCAACATATTGCCGGCATCGGAACCGGCACTTGCTTCAGTCAAACCAAAGGCAGCCAGTTTTTTCCCGGAAGCGATATCAGGCAAATACTTGGCCTTTTGTTCTTCAGTACCGAAAAGCAATAGAGGAAAAGTCCCGAGTGCGGTTGCCGCCATCGCCAGTGAAATACCGCCGCATACTTTGGAGAGTTCCTCAATGGCCAGGCACAATTCATAAACACCGCCACCCAAACCTCCGTACTGCTCCGGAATATAAAGCCCCATCAGATCAGCTGCCGCCATTTCCTTGACGATATCCCAGGGGAAAATACCTTCTTCATCATACTTTTCACGCAAAGGTTTAATCTTTGTTTGTGCCAATTCTTTTGCCGTATCCACGATCATTTGCTGTTCTTCAGTTAAAAAGTAATTCATGTATCCTCCCTTGTTTCAGGTGTTCCGTTTTTTAATTTCCGAAATGCCTCGGCTGCCGCAATCTGCTCCGCTTCTTTTTTGCTGTTGCCTGTCCCCCGGCCCATTTCATGACCTTGTATGAAAACAGCCATTTCATAGCTCCGGTTATGATCAGGACCTATAATTTTCAAAATTTTATAAACCGGAAGCTCATTGGTACGGTTTTGCGAAAACTCCTGAAGCGCCGATTTGAAATCATCCTGATGAAATCCGTCAATTTCTTCTGTAATCGCCTGTCCCCAAATACTCAGCACAAATGTCTTGGCCGTTTCAAATCCCCTTGTCAAAAAAACCGCTCCAATGAAGGCTTCCAGCGTATCCGCCACCACTGAAATACGTTTACGTCCTCCGCTGGTCTCTTCCCCTTTTCCCAGAAGCAGCGCTTCACCCAGCGCCAATTGTTCGGCATACCTGATCAATGTTTTGGTTGAAACTAAGCGGGCTTTGGCTTTCGAAAGAAGTCCTTCATCACTCTTTGGCATTCCTTGATACAGCGCATCCGCCACAACCAAGCCCAACACGGAATCTCCGAGAAATTCCAAGCGCTCATTGGATTCAAAATATTTGGCACCGTCCGCTTGCGGATGCTCATTGATCCACGACCCATGCATACAAGCAGCCTGGAAAACCTCAATTGTTTCCGGCGGCGCTTGCACCATGTCCATAATATGCGCAACAATCTCTGTGTGTCGCTTTTCATTCATTGCACGAAACCGTTATACCAGACGTAAAAAACACTGGCCTTCCCATCACTAGGCTACGAATTTTTTCACCAGTATGGAAACGTTGTGACCCCCGAATCCAAAGGAATTGCTCAAAACATTGGTAACAGCCGTCTTTCTGGGACCTTCTGTAATATAATCCAGATCACATTGTTCATCAGGATTTTCCAAATTAACGGTCTGATGTAATGTTTGATCCAGAAGTGATTTAACCACAGCAACCAATTCAACACCTCCGGCTGCACCAAGCGTATGGCCGAGCATTGATTTGGTGGAGGACACCCGAAGTTTTTTCGCATGGTCGCCAAATACTTTTTTAATTGCCAGGGTCTCGCCGATATCACCCTGCAAGGTGGATGTTCCATGAGCATTAATGTAATCAATGTCCTCGGGTTTGAGTCCGGCATCCCGAATTGCCAATTCCATTGCCATAGCCCCGCCGGATCCGTCCGGCAAAGGCGATGTCATATGATACGCATCATCCGTCATCCCATAGCCGCCAATTTCAGCTAAAATCTCTGCGCCCCGCGCTTGTGCATGTTCCAATGATTCCAGCACGGCCAACCCTGCACCTTCTGCAATAACAAAACCATCCCGGTCCTTATCAAACGGACGGCTGGCTTTTCCCGGCGCATCATTTCGAGTCGAGAGTGCTTTGGCGGAGCAAAAACCTGATACAGCCAACGGCGTCACCGCAGATTCCGACCCGCCCGCAATCATAATATCGGCATCTCCCCGTTGTATTAAACGCGTTGCATCTGTAAATGCATTATTGCCTGAAGCACACGCTGTCACCACCGAAAGATTGGGACCCCTAAATCCATATTTTATGGCCATCATACCCGGTGCCATGTTGGGAATCATCATCGGCACCAGAAAAGGCGATACTCGCTTTGGTCCTTTTTCAATCAAAATGGTTTTTTGTGTTTCCGCCACATTGATTCCGCCGATTCCGCAACCAACGATAATCCCTGCACGATATCTATCGATTTTTTCCATATCGATCCGGGCATTCTCGAGCGCTTCCTGTCCTGCCACCAAAGCATACTGCGCAAATAAATCAAGGCGTCGTGCATCTTTTTTTTCTACTGCTAATGATGCATCGAAATTTTTAAGCTCACCGGCAATCTTAGAATCATAATCCGTAACATCAAAATATGTAATCGGGCCAATTCCGGATTTACCGGCCAACAAGTTCTTCCAGTAAGTTTCAACATCATTGCCAATTGGGGTAACAACCCCCAGGCCGGTTACAACGACCCGTTTTGCCATAGTCCCTCCTATTTCATGCCAAAATCTTTAAACACAAAAATTCCCCCGCCCGAATATTTCACAAGCGGGGGAAATTCACATCTCCAAGCTAATTATATAATTCGTCACAATCAGCTGATTCGCTCTGATTCCTGATTATTGGGCAACATTGGCGTGTGATTTGATGAATTCAACTGCATCACCGACTGATTTGATCTTCTCCGCTTCCTCATCCGGAATCTCCAAACTGAATTCTTCTTCCAACGCCATAACCAGTTCAACGGTATCAAGGGAATCGGCACCCAAATCTTCAATAAATGAAGCTTCGATGGTAACCTCATCCGCATTTACACCCAATTGATCAACAATGATTTCCTTTACTTTCGCTTCTAAAGACACGTTCGTTTATCCTCCTTGTTCATTTTTATTTTATAATGAATACTATTTAATATCATTATCATCCGGTATTTTCCCGAATGTTTCGAGCCTTTGTTGATTAATGCATCACCATACCGCCGTCAACCGCCAAAACCTGTCCGGTAATATACGCAGCATCATCTGACGCTAAAAAAATGACAGCACGTGCGACATCAGCGGGTTCCCCCAATGCTCCCAGCGGAATCATCTTTTTCAAACCATCCTTGGCTTCATCAGTAAGCGCTTCGGTCATTTTCGTCTTAATAAATCCAGGCGCAATCGCATTCACCGTAATCTTCCTTGATGCCAGTTCTTTGGCCGAGGTTTTCGTCAATCCTATGACACCGGCTTTACTGGCGGAATAGTTAGCTTGACCGGCATTCCCCATCAATCCAACGACCGATGCAATATTAATGACACGACCATAACGCTGTTTCATCATGGGTCGCGTCGCGGCCTTGATGCAGTTAAATGTCCCCTTAAGGTTGATCGCAAGCACCAAATCCCAGTCAGCGTCGCTCATTCTCATCATCAGACCGTCCCGGGTCACACCTGCATTATTGACCAATATATCGAGGCGTCCGTATTTGTCAATGATTTTTTTGATTCCTTCTTCAACTTCCTTAAAATTGGAAACATCCATTTTCAAAGGCACTACATCCACCTGGTATTGTTCTGCCATGGTTTTGGCTGTCATCTCGGTTTTTTCCAGGTTCACATCCGCCAATACGAGTTTAGCACCCTTGGAAGCCAAGCCACCGGCAATCGCCTCGCCAATCCCCTGTGCACCACCGGTTACCAAAGCCACTTTATCTTTCAAGTCCATTTCCCCTCCTTGTTTCCATCCGTACACGTACGCCTCAAAACAAATCCAAACACTTTATCCTCAAATATTTGAAATCCGCTCAATCGTCGCTTTTATTTCTTCCGGATCAAACACACCCAACACCGGGATTCCCCGGTCAATCTTTTTCATCAGCCCGCGCAACACTTTCCCCGGGCCGATTTCAATCATCCGGCCTACGCCGGATGAAATCATTTTCCGCATAGACTCTTCCCAGCGCACAGATCCGGTGACCTGTTTTATCAGACTCTCACGAATTGCTTCCGGTTCGGTTATCGGCAAAGCCGACACATTGGCAATGACCGGCATCACAGCGGGCTTAAAAGAAATTATCTTCAATGTCACAGTCAATTTGTCTGCTGCCGACTGCATGAGGGCGGAATGAAAGGGACCCGAAACCGCCAATGGGATAACCTTTATTTTCTGCTCCGCAGCACTCTGCGAAAATACTTCCAACGTCTTTTTCGAACCTGAAACAACCACCTGTCCGGGTGAATTGAGATTCGCAACCTGTACACCTGGTTGACCATCACCCTGACCACATAAACTCCGAACCTCATTTTCCGTCTTACCCAAAACCGCCGCCATGCCGCCATCGCATGCCGCCGCCGCCTCCTGCATATAGCGCCCTCTTTTTCGCACAAGCTGAACAGCTGTTTCAAAGTCCATGACTCGGGCCGCGACCAATGCCGTATATTCTCCCAAAGAATGTCCGGCACAAATACAATTTGAAAAATTCAAATTATATTTTTCACGAAAAGCTTCCCATGCAGCAACCGATGCGGTTAAAATTGCCGGCTGAGCATTTTCAGTTTCTTTCAAAGCTTCTTCCGGGCCTTCAAGTATCATCGTGCTTAACGACATACCCAATGCCGCATCTGCTCTTGCAAATATTGATTTGGCGGTTTCTGAAACAGCGATAAGCTCCTTGCCCATCCCAACAAATTGTGACCCCTGCCCGGGAAAAACCAACCCAATTTTCGACATGCAACAGCTCCTAAACCGAATTCACAAACTTACCACCGAATGATACTGGCCCCCCAAGAGAGGCCTGCCCCAAAAGCAACCAGCGCAATATTCATCCCTTTTTTCAACATCCCCTTCTGCTTGGCCTCGTACAATGCAATGGGCACAGACGCAGCAGATGTATTGCTATAGTTGGCAATGTTTATAAATATTTTTTCCATTGGAAGATTCAACCGTTTTGATGCAGATTGAATGATGCGGATATTGGCCTGATGGGGTATTAATAAATCGAGCGCATCTTCCTGCAACCCGGCTTTTTCCAATGCCTGGGATACACTTTCAACAATAATACGTACACCAAATTTATATATTTCCGGACCATTCATCTTCATATAATGTTGACGTTGCGCAACCGTCTCATGGGATGCAGGTAAAGCCGCCCCCCCGGCCGGGACGTAGAGATGCTCAATCCCACTGCTGTCAGCCCCCAAAATATTCGAAAGCACCTCTCCTGTGGTTGCGTCAGCGCTCAAAATCACCGCCCCGGCACCATCACCCATCAACACTGCAGTTGACCGGTCCTCCCAGTCAAGAAATGACGAAAATTTTTCGGTCGCAACAACCATAACCCGCTCGGCTGTTCCGGCGGTAATCATCTGGGCAGCCGTCACAAATGCATAAATAAATCCTGAACAAACAGCACTTAAGTCAAACGCACCGGCATTCACCGCACCAATCCGGTCCTGTATCAAACAAGCGGTTGCCGGAAAAACCATATCCGGCGAAGCGGTTGCCACAATAATGATATCAATCAAATCTGCACTGAGCTGAGCGTCCTCCAGTGCCTTTTCCGCAGCAATCACGCCCAAATCGGATGCAGCTTGGTCCGGACCGGCAATTCGGCGCTCCCGAATACCTGTCCGGGTCCTAATCCATTCATCAGAGGTCTCTATCTTTTTTTCAAGGTCACTATTGGTGACAATATTTTCCGGAAGATAATACCCCATCCCGGCAATGCCCACCCGTCGTGCCTGCGTCATAACTCTGCGACCCCGTTCTCGACCAACGAAGCCTCAATTTTATGATTAATATGTTCCTGAATATATTTGGCAGATTGCAAAATAGCGCTTTTAATCGCTTTGCTGGATGATTTGCCATGCCCAATTGTCGAAATTCCCTGGACCCCCAACAAAGGAGCACTCCCATATTCCTTATAATCCATCCGGCGGTATATCCGGCGAATGGTTGGTATCAACATGGCAATCGCCAATTTATTGAGCCAGCCGCCGGCCATAACTTCACGCTTCAAAATATCCCCAAACAGACGCATGGTGCCTTCTCCAAACTTCAAAACAACATTACCGACAAACCCGTCCGTCACCACAACATCCACTTTGCCATTAACGATGTCCTGCCCTTCAATATTCCCAATAAATTTAATACTTTTAAATTGTTTAAATAATTCCCGGCTGCCTTTGATTGTCCCGGTTCCTTTGGTTTCTTCTTCGCCCAAGGAAAGCAGTCCCACACGCGGCGAGGGAACATTCAGTAAATGCCTGCAGTAAAGATCACCCATGACGGCAAACTGGGCCAGCATTTTCGGTTTACATTCAACGTTGGCACCAACATCCAAAATCGAGGTCCACCCATGCCGGTTCAGTGACGGAAAGTTCACCATCAATGCCGGACGGATAATCCCGGGGATTCTTCCCAATGTCAGCAGTGAAACACCCATCGCAGCACCTGTATTCCCGGCAGTGAAAACCGCTTCCGCGTCCCCGCTTTTCACCAGGTGATTGGCGATATGCATCGAGGAATTTTTCTTCTGGCGAACAGCAATCCCCGGAGGGTCATCCATAAGAATTTTTTCCGGCGCATGGTGTATTTCAAGTCTTTTAGCATCATACTTCAGTTTACATTGAGACAAAACACCCTCAATGGTTTCACGATCCCCCACCAAAAGTACGGTTAATTCCTCATTGGTTTTAATCGCATCAATCGCACCCGCAATATTTGTTGCAGGCCCTTTATCTCCACCCATACAATCAAGTGCAACTCGCAATTTCGCAACCGCCTTTCTGTTATTCACCCGCCGGGGTGATAATTTCTTTACCGCGGTAATAGCCGCAATTCGGACAAAGTCTATGCGGCTGCTTAGGTTGCTGGCATTGCGGACAAACCGAAATACTTACCGAGGATAATTTCCAGGACGAACGCCGCTTGTGCGTTCGCGCCTTTGAAAATTTTCTTTTAGGATTCGCCATAACTCCTGCTCCTTTTTCTTACAAGTTTCTGATTATCGATTATCCGGTTTGAGTTCCTCTAAAACCGAAAACGAATTTCCATCTGCACGTTGCCGGCATGTACAGCCAACATCCTGCTTTTTTTTCCCACAGCGCGAACATATCCCCTGACAGTCCAGTGAACACAATGGTTTCATCGGTATGTTGAGGATTAAAAAATTACGTATTTCAGGCAACAAATCCAACTGATCCGCCTCATAAACGATGGTTGCCGGATCATCCTCAAGCAATTGCTCATTCTCGCTCTGTCGCCGTTGCTGTTTTAAAAAAAACGGAACTGCCATTAAAAAAAATTCATTTGTATCGACCGGCCGTTCAAACGCTTCCAGACATCGCGCACAGACCAACTGCAGCTGAGCATGAATCTCTCCGCGAATAAAAACCTTTTCCGATACTTTATGAATACTCAATATCACGGAGACGGCGCCTTGGACACGGGCCTCATCACCCAAATCCAGCTTGGCTTGCGCTATACTCAAAGGAAATACGACCGGATCTTCTTTTAATGACTGAATATTAATCTTCATATTATTTGTACCTAGGTAATGCAAATAAAGCGTGAATTATAGCCAGCACCCTACCACTTGTCAACCAAAAAGCTTCATACCACTATATTGTGTATCAAAATGCCGATTATTTCTGTGCCGGCACCTCTGCCGGCGCCGGTACGTCTGATGCCGGTGCCGCAGGTTCTGCCAAGGGGCGTACCGGTGCCGCCGCTTCGGTGGCACCGGGCAGCTGCTGCATCACGCCACGATAACTCCGGGCTGAGCGCGAAGAAATAATAGACAACAAAATCGAGGTTAACATAAAAAGAATCGCAAACCCAGTTGTCAAACGTGCAAAAAAATTCTTCCCGCCCGTGGAGCCAAAAACCGTCTGGGATGCACCGCCACCAAGACTCAACCCCATGGTCGATCCTTTTCCCGCCTGCAGTAGCACTGTGATAATAAGAACAATACAATTAATAATATGAATTCCCCAAAATAACTTAACCAGCATAGTCACCCTCCTTACCGGACCCGTTCCGGTATTTGCGTATTACGCGCTTAACCCGCTGCTGAAAAACCTAAACAAATGGTCCCTTAACAGCCGGTTACTCTAAAAAATATCTGCTTCTCAAGCTTATTCCGATACACGGCTGATGAAAAAGTCCGGGTTAAAAATTTAATTATCAGCCGGCTAATGATTAAATTTTACCAGTGCAATGAAAGAATCCGCCTTAAGGCTTGCACCACCCACCAACGCACCGTCAATATCCTCTTTTGCCATCAATTCTTTAACATTATCCGGTTTGACGCTCCCGCCGTATTGAATCCGTACGCTTTGTGCTACTGATTCACCAGCCAATTCCGTCAAGATATCCCGAATCAATTTATGCACTTCTTGTGCCTGTTCGGGGGATGCGGTTTTTCCGGTACCAATCGCCCAAACAGGTTCATACGCAATAACAATTTCCCCGATTTCTTCAGCCGAAAGACCTGCTAAACCATTCCGAACATGATCACCGACAACATCGGTCACTTTCCCGGCTTCCCGTTCCGGCAGGGTTTCACCTACGCAAACGATCGGGGTCAATCCGGCAGCCAATACAGCTTTTACTTTCTGATTGACTGTTTCATTGGTTTCACCAAAATACTGTCGTCTTTCCGAGTGTCCGACAACGACATAGATGCACCCGGCATCCTTGAGCATGCTTGAGGATACTTCTCCGGTAAAGGCACCGGATTCTTCCCAATAAACATTCTGCGCACCCAATTTCACAACCGAATCGGTAATAACCGACTGAACCGTCTCTAATGATGTATAGACAGGACAGACAACCATCTCAACATCCGTGACATCCTTTGTCCCGTTTACAATATCCTGAACCAATAATTTTGCCTCTGCACGCGTTTTGTTTAATTTCCAGTTTCCAGCAATAATGGGTTTCCGCATGGTCAATTTTTCCTTTCGATTCTTACTTGGCGTACGGGTTTAGAACCCGCCCTTATATTTTATTTGTTCCGCAGGGACCAGACATCCTGCATCCGACATTCACCGGACACGGTGCGCCGGACAAGCAGCCAGGTCCCTACAATCTATTTATCACTTAAAGCAACCACGCCGGGAAGCTGCTTTCCTTCCAAAAATTCCAGGGACGCACCCCCGCCGGTGGAAACATGGCTCATTTTATTTGCCAATCCCATTTGCGTTACGGCTGCGACTGAATCACCGCCACCGACAATCGTTGTACCCTCCGATTCCGCGAGTACTTGGGCGATTGCCAAAGTCCCGTTCGCAAACGGTGCCATTTCAAAAACACCCATCGGTCCATTCCAAATAATTGTCTTGGATTTTTTGATTGCAGCAGAAAATTTCATCACCGTATCCGGGCCGATATCCATGCCCTCCCAGCCTTCATCAATCGTCCCGCGGGGAATTTGTTTATGATTTGCATCCGGCCGGAAATCATCCGCCACAATGTGATCAATCGGCAGCAACAACTGCTTATCCAGATCCAGGGCTTGCTTTAAAATTTCTTTGGCCGTGGAAATCAAACTGTCTTCACAAAGTGATTTTCCAATACCAATACCCTTCGCTTTTAAAAACGTATATGCCATCCCACCGCCGATAATAAGTGCATCAACTTTCGGGAGCAAATTTTTAATAACTTCAAGTTTACCGGAAATTTTGGCACCACCCAAAATCGCCACATACGGGCGTTCCGGATCTGTAACCGCTTTCCCTAAATATTCCAGTTCCTTTTCCAGTAAAAACCCTGCCGCCGCTTGTTTAACCAAACGGGCAACGCCTTCGGTGGAACAATGGGCACGATGGGCGCTTCCAAAGGCATCATTCACATAAAGGTCCGCCAATGCGGCCAATTGTTTTGAAAATTCCGGATCATTTTTGGTTTCCCCTTTTACAAACCGGACATTTTCCAGCATAGCGATCTCACCATTTTCCAACCCGGAAACCAATGATTCAACCTCGGGCCCGACGACATCAGACGCCATTTTGATCTCGCAATTCATCAATTGACCCAACCGGCGCGCTACCGGTGCCAGAGAAAATTTATGCCGGTCATCCGCCTCACCTTTAGGACGTCCGAGATGCGAACATAAAATAATACGAGCACCCGCTTCTTTTAAAAACGCAATCGTCGGAACCGCTTTTAAAATGCGTGTATCATCGGTGATGTCCATTTCCTTGTCCATCGGCACATTAAAGTCCACCCGAACCAGAACCCGTTGGTCCTTCACCTGGAGATCCTTCACCGTTAACTTCTGCATTGTCATTCTCCCTTGCAGCTTAAAATAAGCACTGTAAGCTTTTTCATGAAATGCATCAGCGGGAACCGGACATCATCCGATTCCCGCCGACACTTTTTTTAATCTTTGTGATTTATTTTTTAGAAATATATTCCACCAAATCAACCACACGGTTTGAATAACCCCACTCATTGTCATACCAAGCCATAACTTTCACAAGATCACCACCGCTGACATAGGTCGCCAGGGA
Source organism: bacterium (assembly GCA_021108215.1). Taxonomy (NCBI): domain Bacteria; species bacterium. The sequence goes on from JAIORK010000014.1 coordinate 21,659, forward strand.
ATCAACAATCGAAGATGCGGGATTTCCATTGAAATCTTTGGAAACCAACGGTTCGTCCGAATACTCAAAATAAGGATTGTTGTCCGTTGCTTCCTTCAAAATAGCATTGACTTCTTCTTTGGTCGTTGATTTTTCCACTTTAACAACCAAATCAACAACAGATACATTGGGTGTCGGCACACGCATGGCCAGTCCGTCTAATTTCCCCTTCAATTCCGGAATCACCAAGCCGATTGCTTTGGCTGCGCCGGTGGTGGTCGGAATCATGGAAACCGCTGCTGCACGGGCACGGCGCAAATCCTTGTGCGGAGCATCCAAAATCACCTGATCATTTGTGTATGAATGAATGGTGGTCATCAAGCCTGAGATAATTCCCAGTTTTTCTTTCAACGCCTTGGCAACCGGGCCCAAGCAGTTGGTGGTACAAGAAGCATTTGAGATAATATTATGCTTGGAAGCATCATATTTATCTTCATTCACACCTAAAACAATTGTCAGGTCTTCATTTTTAGCAGGAGCACTGATAATTACTTTCTTCGCACCGGCTTTAATATGCGCCGCCGCCTTTGTGGCATCTGTAAAAATACCTGTTGATTCAATGACATACTCCACACCCAATTCTTTCCAGGGCAAATTGGCCGGATCTCTTTCCGCCACAACCTTAAGCGGTTTGCCATTGACGACAATTTCACCTTCACCGGCTTTGACTTCTCCCGGGAATTTCCCGAAAACCGAGTCATATTTCAATAAATGAGCCAGTGTTTTGGCATCTGTAAGGTCATTGACTGCAACAACTTCGATGTCTGCATTTTTTTCAAGAACGGCGCGAAAAACACTACGGCCAATCCGGCCAAATCCATTAATACCAACTTTTATTCCCATAACAATCCTCCTTATAATACTTACGTTTTATTATACTTCCCGGCTTTGACACAGGGAAATTCAATCCAAACTGAAAAAAACTTCACTTTTGCTAAATCCTGAAAAAATCGTTTTAAAACCTCTGGAATTAACAAATTAATTAAACGGCGCATATTCTTACATAGGCGACGTCCTGCGTCAATCACTTTTTCAATTGTTTCCTGTAATTTTCATCCGAAAAATATGGAGTCCCACGGGCAAACCCGGTTTTATTCGCAAAGGTTCATCTTGACTATCATGTGGAACTTGTCATACGGGGTAACCGGTTCCTTACAAAACATGGTAAACCAAAAATAGCAATATCGACCATCAAATCCATTTTTTCCGTTTAAGAAAAATAAGCATTCCTGCCAAGGCTAACACCATGAGACCAATCGCAAAAAAATAGCCGTTGATTCCCCAATTAAATTCAGGCATTTTTACATTCATGCCATAGAAACTCGTAATAACCGTCAAAGGCATCATGATGGTTGTGATGATCGTAAGCGTTTTCATAATTTCATTCATCCGGTTGGACACCACCGAAAGATAGGCATCCATGGTTGAATTCAAAACATCCCGATAGGTATCCACCATTTCACTGATTCTGACAACATGATCGTAAACATCACGAAAATATGCAGACGTGGACCGTTTGATATTGGGAATATTAGAACGACACAACACCCCTAAAATTTTTCTTTGCGGCACAATAAAATTTCTTAAAGTCATTACATTTTTCTTTAAATCAACAATTTTTTCCAAAACCGTTTGATCCGCACCTGCCAAGACCTGATCCTCTAAATCCTCAATCTTGGTCTCAATATGATCCACGACCGGAAAATAATTATCAACCACATGATCAATAATATTATGTAATAAAAAACCCGACCCCTGCTGCATGCTGATCGGTTTGGAAATACATTTTTGAAACAGCTTAGCGATGGATGGCAAGGCTTCGTTATGAATGGTTAAAACAAAATTTTTACCAAAGAATATATTCAATTCCTGCGTCTTGATTTCATGCGTAATATGATCAGGAAAATGTAATTCATGCAGTACAATATACAAATAATCGTCATAATCATCAATTTTCGGAAGATTCTGGGGAAAAATCGCATCCTCGATTGCCAACTGGTGAAACTTGAAGGTCTCTACCATAAGATCAATATCATCCTCCGAAGGATTGGTAATATCCAACCAAAGCAAATCGCCCTGCCTTTTTGTTGCCTTGGAAACACCGGCATGATCATCAATTTTTTGTAATCCCTTGGCTTTGCCATAACAGAGTCCGTGTAACATGTAAACACTCCCGTCAGCGATCTCCACTGCCGAAAAAAAAACGGCAATTTATTTTTTTTCCGACTGCGCTTTACATTCAATACAAAGCTTCGCGAACGGAAGCGCTTCCAGACGCTGGGGTGTTATCACGCTTCCGCAATCTTCACACTTACCATATTTTCCAGCCTCGAGACGTTCCAGGGCTTCTTCCACTTCCTGTAAACGTTGACGTTCCGTCTCCGAAAGACCCATGGCCAATTCCCTCTCATAATACTCAGATGCAAAATCCGCAGTATCACGCACTTCATCGGACGAATCCTTGCGGTTCGTATCGACGCTGCTTTTCACTTTCTCCAAAAGGGTTGATTTTTGATTCAGCAACATTTTCCTGAAGCTCTCCAACTGTGTTTTTCTCATATTTCACACCAACTTCCTTTCCTCAAATGAATTCATTATTTTGTCTTTCTCAATAGTGCTTGATACTTTTTCGTCTGTCTTTTCCTGTCCCGGTTTTTCCGCCGTCACAATTTTAATCGTACGCAATTCAGGATCAGCTTGCCCTTGCACCCGGCCACCCCGGCGATGAAGTTCTTGCATATACTCAATAATTTCAGCAGAAATCCGTTCCCCGGGATTTAACAATGGGATTCCGGGCGGATAGGGCGAAAACACTTCCGCGCTGATTTCCCCGGCTGCTTCTTTGAATGGAATTTTTTTTGTCGGCGCAAAAACCGCTTCACGAGGCGTCATGACAACCTCCGGAAATTTGTCCGGAAAACGCAATTGCTGTGTGCTCACAACTGTTATTTTATCACATCCGCGCGCAATTGCTTCCAATGCAGTTGTCAGCCGGCTGATATCCTTGGTGGTATTGCCAATTGAAACGATTAACAATATCTTATCCAGGTCGGCATATTCAACTTGTATTTTAAATTTTTGATTGAGCATCTGCGACATTTGGTGACCGGTCATTCCCAATTGACCAACCAAGATACATAATTTGGTTACATCCATCTCATGAATACCCGGTTTACCCACCTGTTCATTTCCCAGACATATCAATCCAGGTATTGTATTGATTTTACGTCTGGCATCCTCCGCCAAGGTCATGGCAACCGAAAGCAGTTCTTTCCCTCGGGTTGCCATCTGCATTCTCGCCAAATCCAACGAAGCCATCAGTATATAAGAAGGACTCGTTGTGGTCAGTAAATTCAAAACCCGCTTCAATTTCAAAACATCCACCGTATTGCGTACCAGCATCAATGATGTCTGCGTCATACTGCTGATGATCTTGTGCGTACTTTGAATACAAACGTCGGCGCCGGCTTCCATCGCAGTTATGGGAAGATCAGTATGAAATTTCAAATGAGGACCATGCGCTTCGTCGACCAAAAAAACCATCCCTGCAGTATGCACTAACTCTGAGATGGATTTCAAATCAGCACCAATACCTTCGTAGGTCGGGTGGGTTATCAAAACCGCCTTGGCCTCCGGATGTTCCTGAACAGCTTTAGCAATTGTATCCGGTGTGACATTGAGAAGCATATTGATTTCGTCATCCCGCTCAGGCAAAACATAAACCGGTTCAATACCTGCAAGAACAATTCCCGCCAAAACCGAACGATGCACATTGCGCGGAACAATAATTTTATCGCCTGGGTCGCATACGGATAAAATCATTGCATGATTCCCGCCGGAAGTTCCATTCACCAGAAAAAAAGCATAATCCGCACCATAGGCGGCTGCCGCCAGTATCTGAGCTTCTTTAATAACGCCCCGGGGATCGTGTAAGGAATCCACTTCTTCCAGGAGGGTTAAATCACAGTCAAAAATCCGTTCACCAACAAAATTCCGAAACTCTTGGGGAACAGAGACACCATGTTTATGTCCCGGTGTATGAAACGTTACTTTACGGCCTTTGGCATAATTAATCACTGCTTCAAAAAGCGGTGTCTTGTGCTGATCCCAGGAATGCATCCACGTCCCCCCTTTTTTTTTAAGGTCACGGTCTACAATGGCGTATAGATGGGTTTTTGATCTTCTATCAATCGTCCTTTTTCACACAGTAAATTGCGCAATGCCTTGGTGGTCTTAAACAAACCGGCATGTGTTTCGCCGTCATAAGCGCGCAGGTCCTTCACAAAACGTCCCAGCAGGCGCCTATCAATTTCATCCTGCGAAATATCGCCCGGAACCACTTCATTACCCGCTATGCAAAAACCCCATGGCAAATCAAATGACGGCACACTCGCTTCAAACGCCGCAACATAGCCGAATACTTTTTGCAATGTCAGGTAAACCGAAGCCATAATTTCCCCATAGATCACACTGCTGGTTCCCGCCTGAAGCGCAAGCATACCACTGGTTTTCAATCGTCTCTTCACCAACTCATAAAACTGTACTGTATAAAGCAAATACGCCGGACCTGCATCACCCGGATCAGAAATATCAATGATAATCAAATCATAACTTTTCGAGGTTTCCTCTATGTACTTTCGGCCGTCACCAATAATGATATTGCTGCGAACATCTTCAAAAGATCCCTGATGCCATTCCCGAAGATGTTCTTTAGCAAACGATACCACCTGCCCGTCAATTTCAACCATATCGACCTGCTCAACACACTGATGACGCAAGACTTCCCGCAGCGTCGCACCTTCTCCACCGCCGACAATCAAAACATTTTTAGGATCGGGATGTGCCGTCAGCGCCGGATGCACAAGAAATTCATGATAGATAAATTCATCCGCCTGACTGGATTGCATTTTCCCATCCAAAAGCAGACAGCGGCCATATTCGTATGTGTCTACAATTTGCATAAGTTGGAATTCAGTTTTTCCCTCAAACAACACTTTTTTGAAACCATGCAAATGTCCCTCGGTTTCCGTGTACATTTCAACAAACAAATTATCTTTATAAATTTCCATAATACAGTCCTCAGAAAAAAAGGGAATGCAGAACCCCGGCGTTGTCCCCCGAATTCTGCATTCCCGTATTAGTGCTGTTTTTAAAAAAATTAATCTACAATTTTATGTTTCAACTCGGAAACATCAAACACGCCGCGTTTCAGCTCAATTGAGCTCTTGTTTTTTGCTTTGAGCTTTTCCGCAACATAATGATGTGCAATCCAGGGATCCACATCATCTCCGCAGGTAAAAAAATCCAATGCAGCATATCCGTATTCAGGCCACGTATGTATTGTAAGATGAGACTCCGCAATGACAACCGCACCACTTACACCGTATGGATTAAAATGGTGAAATACCGCTTTGACAATGGTCGCCTTGGAGGCAAGCGCAGCACCCCGCATGATTTTTTCTATCTGATCATGATCCCGCAAAATTTCGCTGTCGCATTCGTGAAGCTCCAGCAATATGTGACGACCCAGAGCTTTCAACTGGATATCACCTCCTAAGCGTCAATAGTATCATCCCCTAACAAGGATTTAATAAAATAAAAAAAAAAGATATTAAAGTCAAGTCATTTCTGAAATTTTATACAAGGCGCAAGTCCATCGTGTTCACGCCGGAACGATTAATTTAATCTTATGAGCTCCGCGAGTGAAAATCAACCTTTTTTAATTAAAATCATATATAAAGCCTGGCACCTATGGAAAATGAAAATCCAAAATCAACTTCCGGTATAATGGCAATCTGAGGTGACAACTCCATGAAAACATCAAACGGCTGATCAAAAAGATAGGTCCAGCCGACAACACCTCTGCCGCCGGTGGTAAAATAGTCCCCCGATCCACCTAAAAACATTCCCCCGCCGATATAAAGCGGAGCCTCGGGCATTTCTTCAAAGAGATAAAGGTGATACAAATAATCCGCATGTATTCCCACGCCGGGAGCATTCCACTGCGAGCCCAAAGCGAAATCCATCGCAACATTTTTATCCCGCCAATATTTCGCAGTAATCCCGGTCGGATTAACCAAAATAACCCCGAAACCCCATTTTTTTTCTTTAGCAATTTCCACCTGAGTAATTACCTGCTTCGTTTTCTTGGCATAGGCAGCCACCGGCTGAAGCAAACACAGCCCCATTCCAATTGCAATACCCGTTGTAACCCAGCGCTTATTCATTCAACACCCTTCCCTTATACAGTTTCAAACACTGTTACGATTCCAAGATTGTTTGGAGCGGGAGACGGGGTTCGAACCCGCGACGTCCAGCTTGGGAAGCTGACATTCTACCACTGAATTACCCCCGCTCAATGCATGTTTTATTTTGATGTTTCCGAAGAATCCCCCGATTGTTTTTTTTCAGGAACATCCAAAGGAATATTGGATCGCCACATCACTGCCCGAATTTCAGCCAGTTCATCACGATTAATTCTACCATCTTGCAATACCACTTTAAAAACCTCATTAATGGGTCCCACCCTGCCAATAATTTCTTTATCCAGTTCATTTTCAGAAATATATTTTTTTACCGATCTCAAATAAACCTTCAGTTCCTTATATTGTTCGTCCGGCAAAGTTCGCTCCAATCCGACTTTTTCCTCCAATTCAGTAATAGAGGTTATCAATCCATATCTCAGCATATTTTGCGGACGCAAATAAACCACCAAAGCAAGGATCCCGACCAGAACCAACACAATAATTGTAAAAATGATGATCCCGCGGAGACACCCTTCATTGTTAAATATTTTTTCATCCTGGGAAGAATCTGTCATTTCATCTCGCCTCCAAATTTTTGTCTCACCGGCTACTTATCTTCGAATGTCTTTTCATCAAATGTTCTTGAGATATCCATATGTCCGGCCAAAGTATCCGCCTCTTGGCCGCCTACCAAAAACTTCACTTTTTTCACATCCTCAAAGGCGCCTACCAGCGTCACAATAATCGAACGCAAGGCATCACGTTCTTCCAGAACACCAACAAGCTGATTATACTGAACCCGTTTTTCAAAGTCAAGAATGAGCAATCCATTTTTTCGTAAATAAATACTGCGTAAATTCATCTGTAACGGCCAAAGTGTCCCGTCTTCATTTTGGGCGGGCTGCAGCAACATGCGTTCCACAACATGCTTGACCTGATCATAAACCGGCGTGGTTTTATCAACTCTCACTTCCCCCCGGTGCGGTTTTTTTTTCTCTCCCGTTCGGTAAAAAACCAGTTTAATCTCCCTGGCTTTCCCCGGAGCAATCTCAAGCGTATCCCCTTTTGACCAGATAGGACGCAACAACATCACCGCAGCGATCAACACAAGCACACCTACACCAAGCAGCGCCCCTAGCACAGGCAAATTATCCTTTTGATGTTTAATCTTCATCACGGTCACCTATTTGCCAAAAAACGCATAATCCCGGTCGTAATTCTCTTGGCAATTTCTTTTTGAACAATCCGGTCCGTTTGATCATCATTCCGGTCAGCCTGTTCTGCCTGCATAAAAGGCACTTCAACCATAATTGCCGGCGCATGAATACCGCGTAAAACCGCGAGCGAAACACTCATGGGATAATCTGATTGTGCATCCTCAATTGCTGCCGGGTAGTGTTCTTCCCAGGCTTTCCGAACAGAAATACCCAGCCGTCTGCTTTGCACTCTTTGGCTGTTCTGGCCCAGATCCCAAGGCAACACTCTTGTTCCGGCATGGATATTTTTTTTACGAACACGACCCAGTTCCGGATCCGCAACCGTCTGATTAAAATAAATCCTTAGGCTTTTGCCCGCACCTGGGGAATCCGTAAAAATTTGATGCAGGCTGATAAACACATCCGCTTCTTTCTTATTCGCAAACGCAACCCGCTCTAAAATCGCCATGGTCATGTCCCTGTCCCGTGTTAAAAAAACCTTAATCCCGGAATAATGACGCAGCTTTTTTCTTACTTCCAGAGCAATCTGAAGAACATAATCCTTCTCCTTTAAAAAACCCTCTTGCGCAATACCGGCATCTCGCCCTCCATGACCCGGATCAATCACAACCACCTGTAAAGGTATCAATTCAGTTGCAGTCGCTGATGCTGTTGGACCGTCACTATCAACCTGTGCATACAAATTTCCAGTGAAAATCAATAATAATAAAACAAATAGAGGTATCCGCACGAACAGCAAGGTATGGGTGTCAGACATATTCGAATTCCCGGACCAAAATCATAGTCAATCAGTCCCACCTGTCTTTTTTTCATCCGACTTGCCCACAGTCGAATTCCTACCATCTCCTGATCCGGATACGGTTGCCGGTTGAATATCTTCCTGAACAATTTTATCAAAATACCCGATTTTCATATATTTTTTGTAACGTTTCTCGAGTAATTCATCTGTCGGTATTTTTTTTAAGGCTTTCAGCTGTCCGGCAATACCCTGTCGTACGCGCTGGATCATCAATTCAGGATCATGATGTGCACCGCCCAGTGGTTCTTCAATGATTTCATCAATCACACCCAGTTGTTTTAAATCCGGAGCGGTAATTTTAAGAATCTCTGCTGCACGCGCTGCCTCCGCTCGATCTTTCCACAAAATCGCCGCACACCCTTCGGGGGTAATCACTGAATAGTAGGCATAGCTAAGCATCAAAATTTTATCGCCCACACCAATACCAAGTGCCCCGCCACTGCCGCCTTCTCCGATAACAACCACAACAATAGGAACCTTAAGAACTGACATGTCCCTCAAATTTGTGGCAATCGCTTCAGCCACCCCGCGCTCCTCGCCCTCCAGGCCGGGGAAAGCCCCTTGGGTATCCACAAATGAAACTATCGGGAGATTAAATTTTTCTGCAAATTTCATCAATCTTCCGGCTTTCCGATATCCTTCCGGGATCGGCAGTCCAAAGTTACATTCAATATTTTCCTTTGTATCCTTGCCTTTTTTAATCCCGATCACAACCATGGGTTCACCATCCATCCAGGCAACGCCACCTGCCATGGCACGATCATCAATAAATGCCCGATCACCATGCATTTCCCTAAATTCATCAAAAACACCCCGGATATATTCCTGAGTATGCGGCCTTTGCATATGTCGACTGATCTGAACAATTTGCCAGGGCGTCAGATTACTGTATATTTCTTCGCGCAGTTTTTGGGCACGCGCTTCCATCTGTGCAATTTCATCCTTGAGATTTATCCGCTGGTCATCAGTAAAACTCTTCAATTCCTCAATTTTTTTCTCGAGTTCAACCAAAGATTTCTCAAATCCCAGACTTCCATCCTTCGACATTATCTTATCCTTTCCTAATCTATCTTGTAGCGGAATTCAATCGGTATCAAAAACAGGATTTTGATTATACCTTCCGGCAGGATAAACCTGCAAGAAAAAAAATCCAATCATTTTTCTTGTATCACCAATGTAATTTCCACACGCCGATTTTGCGCCTGCCGCCCCGACACAGCTCCCTGTGCATACGGTTTGGTTTTTCCATACCCCTTCATTTCCATAATGGAAGACGGCAGTTTTTCATCTTCCACAAGATACCGCATGACCATATTGGCACGCTTTATCGATAACTCCATATTGTAAGCTTCTGTTCCGACTTCATCGGTATGACCTTCGATATAAATTCTCATGTCGGCTTCAGGATTTCCATTTACAAAATCAGAAATTTTTCGCAATTTCATAAACATGCTCGGTTTTAATTCCGCTTGGTTAAAATCAAAAAGAATTTGTTCAACTTTTAAACGAATACCCGCCGAATCTTTCTCAAGGATGATTACATCGGTTCTTTTTATGTCAGCCGCCTGCTGCCAAACATTACCAATCTGATCCTGCATACGCAACACATAGCTGTACGTACAGTCCGACCGTACCCGTCTTCCTTTTTCATCCTTGGCATCCCAAATCAAATCATCCGGCAAAGGCGACGTACCCTCGTAAGATCGGATGACTTTTTTTGTTTTCCGATCAACGATATCAAACACCCAGCGTTTCACCTTGAGGTCAGTAGGCTCAAAATGAAAAGGAATCTCCTCCGGGAGCGGCTCACCGGATTGCACATAGGCTTTCGTCCCTGCATCAATCACCACAAGAGACGCTTTACTGAGCATCTCATTATTTTGTTTGTCCCGAATCTTCAGAATGAAGTGGTACCCGGTTTTGACGGCAACTTGATGATTATTCTCATCTGTTCCGTCCCAGGAAAAATCTTTGGGAATGGCCCCCTTGCCTCCATATTTTTTCAGAATGCGCCCGTCTGCGCCAACGATATTCACAGACCATTCCTGCATGTTTTTAACATTTTTAGGATTAAACGAGACCTGACCTGCAAAAATATCCCGCGGCATTGCTTTTAACTTGGGTAGTTTTGTAATGGAAATCGGCAGAATTTCCCCTGTGACATCCGCCCGATACCCCTGCCGATCCAGTATGCTCATCTGATAATAAAATGTCGTTTCCGCATCCGTCCGCTTACCCAACGCATCCAGACCATCCCAGACAATTTCCAGTGCCATCATTTTTGTTCCGGAAAATTCCTTAATCATCCGTCCTGACTTATTTCTAATGATTAATTCCCATCTTGTAATCCCGGCAGCCACATGCGCCGCAGGAATAAAATGCACCGAATATCCCGCTTCACCGTCCGGATAAATAAATTGTTTGGTGACAATGGCAACAGAAAGCCGGGGTCTGGCGAGACGGCGTTGACTTCCAAAATCATAAACAAGCGAAACCCGGTGGGTTGTTCCCAAAACGCCTAAAGGTGTTAAAGCATAATCCACATGTATATTTCGCCACTTCATTCCAGCACCCACCGTCAACCAATCACCGGCATCCCGATTGGTTTTCAATCCGGCACGCAGTGCAATCAAATTTTCCAACCAAGCTTCCGCCCCCGCCGCAAAGGTTGGACTGCTTTGAAAAGGCATTTTTACATCCGTGGTCACTAATAAACGATAAGGATCATCCGGCCAGAATTGATATGCCGCGCTCGCAATAAAATTCACCGGCAGGTCATCGCTACTCTCCAAAAAAGCGGATTGAAATCCAATATTTTGTATCGATGCAGCCATAATAAGCTGGTCATTGAGCCATGCATGTTGTACGCCTGCATCCAGCGCAAGACTCCAGGAAGAAACATCTGAGAGTTGTGTCTGCGAAACCTTTATTTGCCCTCCCAGCGCCAAAGAACGATCCACTGGATAGGCATAACCGACTGTTGCTAAAAAACTTCTGGCCTGTTCTGTCCCCTGGGAGCCGTCTTCTGTGCTGTCAAACGGCAATACGTTAAACAATGCAAGTGCCAACCCGAAAGAACCGGCTTTCCCCAATGGCTGAACACCCCAAAGTGCATCGTAAATAATACCTTCCCACCAAGCCATATGACTGGCACCGATTTGCGGGTTGATTAATCCCAGTATGCCTGCCGGATTAGCAAACAAGGACTCCGCATCGTCTCCCGCAGCATGAAAACAATCAGCCATTCCTGCCGAACGGGCACCTGGAACCAGATTGAGGAATTCCGATCCTGCGGTTCCTTCTCCGGCCATCCCATTAACCGCCGTCATCAAAAATAAAAAGCAGCCCACCCATACTCCGCGCCGCAATGATAACCACCATTTCTCAATCATCGGATCACCAGCACTTTTCGAATAGTCCGTTTTCCATCATTTTCATGAACAATAAAATAGACGCCCGCCGCCACATTTTCTCCCTGCCGGTTGCGGCCGTCCCATTGCACATAGTGATACCCGCCCCGGGTCATTGCGACATCTTGATACCATACTCGTTTCCCATTCAACGTATAAATACTTATCGCCTGGGTACCCGCTCCCAGCGTCCCCACCTTGATCGTCAATACTTCGCGGGCGGGAATAAATTTATTTTTATCCAAATAAAAGACTGCTGCCGGTGTAGGCGTATGGGTCGGCGGTAGTGTCTGTGTAATTGAGGGCGTCGCTGTAATCGTCGGACTGTGTGTGTTCGTAAGCGTTATCGTCAGGGTTGCGGTGAGTGTCGCACTGGGTGTTGCACTGACAACCGGCGTATGCGTCTCTGTGGGCGTCTCTGTCACTGTTATCGTTATGGTCGAGGTCTGTGTCCCGCTTGGTGTTATGGTCGCTGTCCCGGTGGGCGTATCTGTCAAAGATACTGTGGGGGTCGGGGTTCTGGTTGCGTCAGGTGTGTCAGAAGGGGTGGGTGAAACCGTCGATGTCGCTGTCTCAGTATGCGTCGGTGTCTCTGTCTCTGTGGCTGTCCCGGTTGGCGTCAGTGTCGGACTCATCGTTATCGTGGGTGTTCTGCTCAGCGTAGGCGTATGTGAAGGAGTTACGCTGGGTGTGTGACTCAGGGTTGCAGTATAAGTCGGTGTTTGGGTCGGCGTAAACGTCGATGAAGGTGAAATCGTAGGTGTAAACGTCGCTGTGCCGCCACTGCTTAAGGTGATGACCCTTTCTTCAAAGTGACTGACGCTACAACCATTGGAAGCTCCTGCGTCCTCTGCGAACCAAATCCGCACCGTCTTCGCGCCATCACCGGCTGTCAAAACTGCGTTCACTGTAAGTGTGTTGGCGCGGTTGCTGCCGTCATTACTCCAACGCTCGCTCCCGGTAGAATACCATTGATCAAAATTCATATTGGGAGTTGCCAAGTCCGGGAAATTGTAACTCACTAAATCAGAGGATGATTCTACGCGAATATAGTGCGCATTCGGAAGACTCCAATGCAGCTCCACGTTGACCGAACCGGTCGTGGTTACGCCATGGTCAATCAAAAACGCGGGCATCGAAGGGTCGGTAAGTTGGTAATACAGACTATTAAAAGATGTGATACTGTACAGCCTCTGACGTTCGGCATCAAGGACAATGGCTTCAAGATTGGACCCGGAAAATGTTGAAACACTCCCTGTCGGAATCGCACTGCCGTCCAGATCAACCCATCTTAAATCAGCAGACCCGCTATGGGTGCCCATATATAACCGTCCACGCGTGGCATCCAATGTCAGACAATATGTGGTCGTCCCGACAAAAAAAGTATTTGGAGAAGCGAGCAATTCTCCCGGATCACCCGCTCCGTTGTCCTCAAGTGAAAATGTATAAAGATTGTTGTCCGGCGATTCAACAACATGGAGTGTATTGTCAAACGTATTTAATGCCATGGAAGTAACATTATTGCTGCCGATGGTTCTGGGTGTGTTGATGACACTTATATCACCATTGACATCAAGATCACAGGTCCCGACATCCCCGGATGTATACCCGCAATAGAGTTTGTTACGTGCTGCATCAATTGCCAGTGCATGCACCGCCCGGTTGGTGGTTACCAATGCAGAACTGGAAAAATTCCCGCTAGGGTCCAACGTCACGACGACCAAACCGTTGGTCGTATCTGCCAACCCGACATACAAACGATTGCGTTGCGCATCCAGCGCCAGACATAAAGCAGGTGAATTGGATGTGTTGTAACCTACCCCCGAGGAAATGGTCCCATCCGTATTATTGAGGGTTATGATATTTATTTCATTAGATGCACCGATGATATTATTCGCTGAATAAAGCCGGTTCCGCTGTGCATCCAATCCGAGTACCACCGTATTCGATCCGATACTTGATGCCGCCCAGGTTGTTGTTGTGTCCCCTTGCGCATCCAATTGCAATGTCCTGAGGTTGTTGGCACCCGTGTTGATCCCAACATATAAAAGGCTGCGATGGGTATCCAAAGCCAAAGCTTTCCCGCTAAGTGTAGAAAGAAAATTTTTATCACTGGCAGGATCCGCCAATACCCATTCCGGCAAAAAAACAACCAACACCAATAATATCAGCGTGACAAGGTGCTTATGCATGAAAGACCTCGATAATTGTTGGCAATTCATATCCATCTGCCTATCTCGTATTTACTCCGCTACAGTAGTATGATTATTCAAGCCATACAATTTTATCAAATGATTGGCTTTATTTACAGTGAATAAAAAACACGGCCCGGAATTAAAATAATTCCGGGCCGTGCAATCTTGCGGATGCAAACTTAAAATCAAAAACGCCGTCTGCGTCCACCATTTTTCGTATAATAACCGTGGCCATTGCTGTACACAACAAACACATAATGATTAATACGGCCACGCCAATTTTTGACATCCACTGTCCCGCCGCCGGCGCCCGTCGCATCAAAGGAAAGATCCATATCCAGTAAATCCAGACCCTCCGAAATCACTTTACAAACAGCACTTTTATCCAGTGTTGAAAACCACACATCATCAACTTTGATTCTTTCATTATTGATTTCAATATAGGAATTATCATGAATCCGGAACTTATGATTCCAATGTTCATTCATCATCCGTACCCGAATCTGTTTTGGAACATTTGTCCCTGTGGGTACTTGGGGATAATAAAAATAATGCCATGTGAAGTCAATAATGGGTGCTTCATTCATGAAAAGGTTTTGGCCCCCTTCACCAACACCCGATGTCTGCAAAATAACGTTGTCTAAATCCTCTGTCAGGGATTCAATATGATAACCATTACCATTACCCCAGCCAAGTTGGCGATCACCATAAAATCCCCGCCATAAATTCCATTGATATGGCATCAAAGTGATTTCAGGATTACAGTTTTTAGGATTTGTTCCCACCCCCGGATACCAGGTTTCCGCCACAATTTTCAAACTTTCAAGAAAAAGCATCGGTCCTACACCACACCGGAAAGTGACAATATAAAAAAGACGCGTCCTGGTCATTTTTTTATATGCCCGGGTTAAATTAGGATCCGCAAACCAGTTTTTTACAATCTTGACACTCATCCACCTGACAAATCCATAATGAAATTTACGAAGATAGTGACGGTATTTATATTTGGACCATTTCTTCCCACGACACTGGTCCTCAGAAACATCCTCACCTAATTCGGGAACAACTTCAACCGCATCAGTTTCTGTGAGCGCTTGATTTTGTAGGGTTTGTTGGGTAAGGGCTTCCGGGGCCGATGGGCCCACAACGTTTTTCCCGCAACTAGAAAGCACAAGAGAGGCTAAAACTATTATCACTGCACCTACAGAAAAATTAAACCGCCATAGTTTCATACTCAAGCAACTCCCTTCTTTCTTTTAATTGTTTTTAATTTAGTCTATTTTCTCTCACCTGTATAATTATAGCACATATTAACAAAATTGCAAATCAAAGCATCAAATATTATTGTAATTATATTATAATTTATTAGATACTTATATATCGCTTTTGATTAAATTTTATCTCCACATCACTATATATAAGTATGAAGAGTAATAAAACCAATAACCACGCTGTCTATTCTACAATTAGACCAAACAGAGAGGCACCCGGTTCCCTTTATTCTAAAAAACAGTGTTGGATTATTAAGTGATTACTATGCACACAATAGGATTTTTCTTAAACGGTTTAATAGTCGATCCTGAAAAACATAAAAAACACTGCGACTATTGAAGAAACAGCAAGAAGGGAATGTTATAATTTGCAAACAAATAAGTAAAAAAGCAAAAATTTCCTGTAAAGCAAACCTGTGTGTATTGTTGAACGAATATGCTGCAGGGGTATTGGCCTGATAGACTTATTTAACTCCTAGCAGGTCACTGTAGGCTGTTATTTCCATGTCCCCGTAAATTATCAGAAGTCCCCTACAATGCGCACAGGCCGCAACCGTATGAAAACGCCATCGTCTGGTCAAACGATTGATCGCGTGAACTGCCAAAGGACAAAATACGGAATGGGGATGAGGATAGATACTAAAAAGGTGGTCAACGAGGGCGAGGTATCATCGTATCATCCGAATCCCGGCAGCGTACTTGCTCAATCGTTTGACCAAACTTCATCAGGAAATGAGTTCTATTTTGACTTTTTCAGGATCGACTAATTATTTCCCAGGAAGAAAATCAAACGGATCTGCTTTCACATGATGTATATTAATTTGAAAGTGAAGATGATTCCCGGTCGAAGAGCCGGTTGTCCCGACTTTCCCTATTTTTTCCCCTTGTATCACGGTCTGTCCCTCATGGACCAATATTTCTTTTTGATGCAAATAAGTTGTCACGAGGCCAAAACCATGATAAATAAGGGTTGTATTACCATGCGCTTCAAACTGCCGGGTCAATAAAACAATGCCGTCAGCAGGTGCAACAATAACTGTCCCGCCGGGTGCCGCAATATCGATGCCCCCATGGTACCAAGTATTTTTTCCGCCATTGTAAATTCGTTTTACGCCAAAAACTTCAGATATTCTCCCGCGTACGGGCCATAAAAACCCAGACACCGTCCCAAACCTCTTCTCCAGCGGAATCGCTTCCCTGGCATGCCGCATGATTGCCGATTCTGAAGAAAAATTATACTTTCCAAAATTTTTTATCCATAATCTTGAAACCTTAAAAGGTGACCGCGCAACCACACGATATGAATAATACTTCTTAAAAACAATCCCCCTTTGATCAATCGCGGTCAGTGTCACTGAATAAGCATCCGGAATGGTATCGAGTGGCATACTGATAAAAGTCTCCTGGATCAACCCATCACCTCCGAGAAGAGGTTCCATCCTTATTGTCTGTCCCTGTGTTTGCAGTTCCGCTTGGACAATTTGATCTGATTTTATAATCACCTTCATCGCGTGCCCCGGTTCAATGGTTGACTTGGTGAATGTCAGTTGAAGTAAAGGCGGAAGACTCTTTTTAGAAATTTGCGCACAACCCACACAAACAACCATTGCCACAGCAAGGGTTAACCACTTCTCTCTCATCATCCGGCGACTGCCTTCCAAAAAATTATTTCGCATATAAAACAACTTCAACCCGCTGATTTTTCCTGGCATCTGCAGCTGTGTTACCTTTCGCAATCGGATCCACGCTCCCCCGGCCAATAACCTGAATTTTCCCGGCAGGTATCGCCGCCAACTGCGCAAGAAACGCAGCGACCGTCTCTGCCCGGTTACGTGACAGAACCATTTCACTGCCGGCCGCCTCTTTACGACTACAATAACCATGCACACGTAATAAGTAATCAGTTGGATACTTATTCAAAGTACTCGCAGCATTTGCCAAAACACTTTTGGCTTTCTCATCCAAAACCGCATCACCTTTTTTAAAACGCACACGCACCAAATTAATCGAAAGTGCTTTCTGTCCGGAATAGGCGCCAACATCGCACTGCAATTCCGAACTTTCTGAAACCGTCCGCGTTCCCAAAGCAGACACAACAGTCACGCGACCAAAATAAACACCACCGCCTTGAACCGATTTGCCATCCGCCTGCAATCCATCCCATAGAATTTCCGCCGGCGGTATCCCCTTGCCTTGAAATTCCTTTATTTTTCCATTTTCGGATTTTTCAAAAACCGCCAACCGCCAACTCCGAATTTTCATTTTCCCATTCACGGCGATTGCAAATCGAACGCCTTCACCCTGTTTTGCTTGTGGTTTAAATAATTTCGGTTCAGCCGACAGCGATACCCCGAATTTAGCATAGCGAATCTGAAAAGTAGTACTCGCCTTGGATCGCATGCCCACATCATCGCTAAACACTATTTTGCCGGTGTATGTCCCGGCTGCAGCCACGCTTTTTCGAGTGGGAACCCATTTCACCGACTCGGGAAGCGCACCGTTTCCGCTTTTTCGGAATACGCGTTTTCCTGACGGATTGAGAATGCTGAATTTCCAATCACTACTCCCCGGAATTTTAGGAAACCTAAAAACCAGGGGCTTTTCATTTTTCTTACCGGCCAACATCCGATCACCAGGGCTTTCAAGCGAAAAAGATTTTGCTTTCGTGCGAATTTCAACGTCTTGCGATGCTGCCGCCAATTCCATATTATGTTGGTCCATCACGCGCAAAACAGCTCTATATTTTCCATCAGACAAACGTTTACCGTTTCTATCCCTACCATCCCATTCTAAATTTCTTGGCAGCCGCGTTCCCCCTTTAAAATAGCGAACAACCTCACCCGAACGACTAAGCGTCAAAATCCATCGCGCGACGCGCAGCTGATCGGTCACCAAGCGTCCAACAAAAATCGTCCTGTCCTGCCGCCCATCGTTGTTCGGAGAAAACGGGTTCACCACCACATGCAAACGTAAATCTTGCTGCTGGATATTAAACCCGCCCGCACTCCGCCGACCGGAAAACCGCCCGGAAAAAGAGGCCGGCATTTCAGGCGCAACACCAAGGGAAGCATTCATCTGCCCTGCCGGGCCCACCGGCACAGGAAGCTGATAGGTATAATCATCCTCTTCGTCATCTTCTTCCACCACAGTCGCCGCGTAGACCAATTCCGTTTTTTTTGTTGCTACCGGTTTTTCCTCTTTGGCCACCGCAAATGCGTCTTCCAGTTCGGCCGCACTTTCCAAAGCACTAAACAAGTCATCTTTTTTTTTCTCCGGTTTCCCTTTTTCATCCGCTAAAAATTTCGTCCGCTTTTTCGTCCGCATTGATTTTTTCTGTTCTTTATCAAAACCCCAGGATAAACTAATTACATGATAGGCATCGTGCAGCACCACCGGGAGCTGAAAAGCGTAGTCAATTCGCCAATCAAAAAAATCCGTGCCCACGCCCGCTGTTATCAAACCTTTTTCATCAAATCGTTGTATATAACCCAATCGTCCGGTAAGACCTACACCGCCGACAAGGGAAAAACGATTTTCTATGCCAACGCGCAACACCTGAAATGACTCAAAATAACGATTGGAACTGTTCTGGTTTTCAAAGGTAAGTGTAAAGGCAAGTTCTGAAGATGGAGCGTAATACCCCCCCGCGCGAAACAAACTGGGAAGCATAATGTCTTCCTGGTCGAATTTAAGCGTGGTTTGCGCATCGAGAAGTGCCAGACCGATTTGTAGTGATTTTCCATCAGGATCATCGAAAACATTATAGAGCAGTCCTAAATCCAAGCCGCCGCCCTCAGCCGGCATACCAAACGCGAAAATCGTGTGACGTAAATATTTCCCGGTCACACCCAGCAGTAACTGTCCGTTCCGCGACAATGGAAAAGCAAGCGAAACCAGTAACGAACGGTCATCAACAACTGAACGTAATGGGAAATGAATGGCAGTAAAACCAATCCCGGTTACCAAACCGGTAATAACCGGGATTGATCCGCTAAGATAATATTGGCGTTGATCACCCAAATCTTGGTTGCCAAATCCGATTGCCAATTCAGGCCACCCAACCTGAACAAGTGCTGCCGGATTTGAAAATACCGACTCACTTGTACCGGGAATAGCAACACTGGAACCGGCAATTCCTGTCGAACGCGCACTCAACCGTCCCGAAATAGTATTCGGATCGCGCGTCGCTGCAACTGGCATCGCCATGATTAATAAAATTAAAGTAATCATTAACGCCTTTAACAGGCGCACAAAATCCCTCCAGGCTTGTGTTTTGTAATGAAAATGCCGGCCACATAGAACAATTCGGCCATGAGCCTTTGGAGTTATCCAAAAAACGCATTTCATCGCTGATTATTTCTTTTTCAAATGACGGTATTTCCGACGATGTTTTTTACGTTTATGTGTTTTAATTTTCTTCAAATGACGTTTTTTGCCACAACCCACTAGACTCCCTCCTCTCCGACTATTCTAAATAGTAAAAACGTATGCAAATTATAAAAAATCAAGGAATCATGCTTTTAGAAGCACGTCCGGGCATTGTATCAAAAAAACAAATAAACACAAGGAAAAATTGTTTTTTTATGATTCGATTTTTGCAGCTTTCCCTAACGCGATATTCGAACTCCGGGGGATGTGTTTTTGCAGCTCGCGAAAGGCCCGCCGCTCACAAAATATTTTGCTCGATTTCGTAATAATTTACGGTATTTTCAGTAAATTTGGATAAATCGAGCAATAATAGAAAAGGCCTGCGCAGAGCGAAAAAAAACGCATCCCCGCCGGAGTTTAACTTAAATATGCAAAAATTATGTTTTAACGTATTTTTATGCATTTTTCAGTCGCTGCTGCAATCAGCGTTCCATCTTGCATAGGGGCAAGTCGTCGCCGCGTCCCGGCTGAAAATGCTGAAATAACAAGGATTTTGTTCACTTATGCGGGATGGTGAAGCCGCATCGTAAATCCAGCAGTCACCACATACTCCTGATGCAATTTCCAGAAATAATTGACAATCACCTCATCAAGTAAAAACGCGATAAAAATCCATAGGCTTATCCGTCATTCGCCGAACACGGTGCGCCGGACAAATACGCCGGGCAGGCTGCCCATTGTGTCGCGCCGGCACGCTAAAGCCGCCATGGACAACATTCCGAAAACCCTGAAAATTTTTATCCCAAATTAGAAAATAAATTCCTCAAATTTTGATCATAGGGAGCCCGAATTATTCCCAATTCCGTAATAATAGCACTCACATATTTCTGAGAGGTAACATCCGTTGCCGGGTAAATCGCTTTAACACCGGGTAGTGTAATCGGCTTCCCGTTCACCATAAGAATTTCTCCGGGTTTACGTTCTTCACTCGGGATCATTTCACCCGAGAATAAATTGCGATCAAAATTCGAGACCGTCGCTGCCACATAAAATGAAATACTATGATGATATGCCAGCATGGCCAATCCATAGGTGCCAATTTCTGCTGCAACATCGCCATTCATAGAGATTCGCTCAGCACCTGCCACAACAATATCAATCATACCCGTCTTCATGAGATGTGCGGCCATATTGTCCGTAATGAGCTGAAACGATACTCTGGCTTGTTTCAATTCCAACGCCGCTTGCCGTGCTCCCAGCAGAAGCGGGCGTGTTTCACAGACCAGCACATGAATATCCTCCCGCTTCGATGCGGCTGCAATCACCATGCCCAAAGCTGTTCCTCTGCCGGCCGAAGAAAGGGACCCCGTATTGCCGAACACCAAAATGGTATCACCATCACGAATCATATCCACACCCAGTTCGACAATCGCCTCCGTTGCTTTTTCATCTTCACGCAAAATCGCAATCGCTTCCCGCAGAAGAATCTCCCGCAGCGTCACCAGTTTATGATCACGATTACTTTTCGCACAGCGTTTCATCCGATCCAATGCCCACTGAATACTCATCGAGGTCGGCTGCGCTTTGGTGATCTGAGAACAAATTTTCTCAATCTGTTGGATCAACTTTTCATAGGTTTTAACCAGGGGTGGCAGTTTCACCCCTAAATAAACGGCAAACGCAGCCAAAACGCCGATGGCGTTGCTGCCCTGAATCTTGCGTTCCCGGATCATCTCGACAATTTGTGCCGGATTTTTGCACTGTATTTTCACAATCTTTCCGGGTAATTTGCTCTGGTCAACTGCTAGAAGCTTATGCTGTTTCCATTCAATTGC
This sequence comes from bacterium, assembly GCA_021108215.1. Lineage (NCBI taxonomy): Bacteria > bacterium. The sequence continues at coordinate 43,038 of JAIORK010000014.1, forward strand.
TTTAAGCATTCAGTTCCTCCTCGACGATTAAAGTTGGTGAATAATTTTCTTGACCAATCTGGTTAATTTAGGTTCAGCTGTCATGGCCGCCCGTATAATTTCTCGAATATTCGCGGGTCCTACCTGATCAGGAACACAGCGATCCGTGACCACTGCTATCCCCATGACTTTCATACCGGCATGACGTGCCACAATGACTTCCGGGACCGTTGACATACCGATACAATCCGCACCGATCACTTGAAGAAAGCGATATTCAGCAACTGTTTCCAAGTTGGGACCGGTCATTGCAGCATAGACCGCGCAATGAATCGGCATTTTGAGCCCGGTTGCCACCCGAACAGCCACTTTCCGCAATTCAGCATCATACGCATTAAATAAATCCGGAAACCGCGGGCCCAACCGATCATCGTTGGGTCCTACCAACGGTGTTTCACCCATTAAATTAATGTGATCTGTCAACAATGCCAAATCTCCAGGATAATAATCACGGTTGATGCCGCCACAGGCGGAAAATACAAAAAGCGTTTTTGCCCCCAAAGCCTTCATCACACGAACCGGAAACGTTATTTGTTTAAAATCATACCCTTCGTAGCGATGAAACCGCCCTTGCATGACCACAACATTTTTCCCCATTAATTTACCCATGATCAACATACCTTCGTGACTCTCAACAGTCGATAATGGAAAATGCGGTATTTTAGAATAAGGAATTTTCTTCGCTTGCTTGATGTCTTTGGCAAGCGCGCCCAAACCGGTTCCAAGGATAATCGCAATTTCAGGTTTGGTCTTCGTGACGGCGCGAACCGTTTTCACCGCTTCCTGAATTTGAGAATACAGCTGCATAACCCCTCCTCTATTTTGTTCTGCTATTTACGCATCAATTGCATCACCGTTTCTTTCGTAATACCCAAAACACGAACAACCTTCAGTCGCGCAAATTCACCCCGAATAATCGAAACCGCTTGTTTCGATACGCCCAGACACCGCGATAAATAATGAATACATTCCCGGTTGGCGGCACCGTCTTCCGGTTTTGCGGCAATCTTCAATTTAAGCGCCGACTCCCAAAGTCCGGTTATTTCCGTTTTTTTCGCCCCCGGCTGCACCTTGACTTCAAATGTAACTGCCTGACCCTGCTGCTTGACTTCCCAGGCCATTGCTTAACCAACCGGTGGTCGGTGCAGCATACCCCAGTAAATCAGCGCCCTAAAAATAAACGTCTTAATCAGGACAAGAAAAAACACGGTTAACCAGGGAGCAAAATCCATTTCCCGGTATACTGTCGGTACAGTGCGCCGCACAAGATTCACCGGCGGAAGCGCCAGTTTGGAAATCCAAATCAATATCAAACCACGCTGCTTATTCTTCGCAACGATCCAACAAAGTATAATATCCAAAAGAATCAGACCAATCCAAACGGAACCCATAAAATTAAATATTGAACCCATGGTTATTAGTAACTGTGCCACGTCCTAGTCCCCGCTCGTTTTGGGTTGTAATTCACGACTCCGCATTTTCGCCGCCAACAATGCCTGGGTAAAAATTTCAGAAAACCCATCTTCAGCCAAACGTGTCAAGGCCGCCTGAGTGGTCCCGCCTTTTGAGGTAACTGCTTCACGTAATTCAGCGGCAGACTGCCCGCTTTCTTTCAACATCCTGGCAGCACCAAATAGTGTCTGAACAGAAAGGAGTTCAGCTTCCGCAGCAGGGAGTCCCATTGTTTTTCCGGCAGCGATCATCATTTCACACATTTTAAACACATATGCAGGTCCCGAACCGGAAAGTGCGGTGACGGCATCCATCAACGGTTCCTCTATTTTGACGGCAATTCCAATCGATTCAAAAATTTCCAGTGCAAGTATTTCATCCGTCTCTGTCGCATGCTGTCCCAGACAAAATGCCGCAGCGCCTGCCAGAAAACGTGCCGGTGTATTCGGCATGACCCGCACCACCTTAATCATGCCACCGATCAATTTCTCGATATAGGTGGTTGGAATTCCTGCCGCAATACTAATCACCGTGTGTGCCGCAGGTGTCACTTCATCTTTGATTTCAGATAACAAATTTTCTATTTGCTGCGGTTTTACAGCCAAAACCAGGCCAGTGCAATCGGCCAGCATGGTTTTAGGATCAGGCGCTGACCGGATCCTGTGGGTCTTCACCATATGCGCCAAACGGATTTCATTGATATCGGTCACAATAATCTGATCCGGCATGCAGCTTTTCGTTTCCAACAGACCGCGTATAATCGCTTCCGCCATATTGCCCGCACCGATAAATCCAATCGTCTGTTGAATCACCCCTGGCCTCTTAACTCCGGCGTATGGAAAATACCTGTCCCCACCCGAACCATATTGGATCCTTCTTCTATCGCGACCTCAAAATCATGCGTCATTCCCATGGAAAGCCACTTCCAGTGCTCACCGATTTCCAGTTTATAATTTCCGAACAAATGCGACATTTGCCTGAAAAACGGACGGATCAACTCCGCATCATAAACATAAGGTGCCATGGCCATCAGCCCTTTAAGCAGCAAATTTTTTTTTTGAGCGACATAGTGTATCAGCTCACGAACCTCTTGAATTTCTATCCCGAATTTCTGCTCCTCTGCGCCAATATTAACTTCAACTAAAACGCTGATTTCCCTATCCAACTGCCGCGCAGACCGATCAAGTGCATCAGCAATACGTTTGGAATCCAGTGATTGAACCATATCAAAAATCGCAGCAGCCGATCTGGCTTTATTGGTCTGTAGGTGGCCAATCATGTGCCAGGTAATGGCAGGACCAAGTTGTGCAAACTTCTTTTTTGCTTCTTGGATCTTATTCTCACCAATATTTTGTATTCCGGAATCAATTGCAAATCGAATGTCTTGTAATGCAACATTTTTTGTGACTGCAACCAATTTAACTTCCTGCGGTGAGCGTGAAGATTTTTCAGCTGCAACCGCAATTCTATTGGTTATTTTTTGAATATTATTCTGAATTAACTTTTTTCTGGTTTCCATTTTTATGCATTATACTTCTAAATGATATATTTACAATAAAAATTGAAAAATATTATAAAATTATACTTTTTACAAAATAATTACAATATATAATGTGCTTATTTTAAAAACATTTTCTAACCAAGTCTTTAATTATGTCATTGAGTATAATTATTCTAAATAGTATTGATAAAATAGACATTCTAACTTCGTCAAATATTTACCTACAAACAGACCTGCTTCAGAACCAAATACTAACTTAATTTACCCTTGACTAATGAGGGAGCATTACAGTATTTCTCCTTTACTGATATCATAAAAGCCCGGTTGCACTAATACTTGCAACCGGGCTTTTATTTTCCTCGAAATATTTGTCTTGTGCCGACGCCGCGGCCTGCCGCTTATGCAGCACTCCCTGTAATCTTGAGTTTGGGTTGCTTGCCGGGAGCCACATTAATATTAATACCTACACCCAGACTCTTTAACCTCCGAATCAAACGCCCAATCTTATAATCATGCTTCAGCGCCTGAGGTTGTACTTCCGGCGTCATGGTGACCGAGAACTGATTATTGAATTTTTTTACGTGCATGTCGATGTCGAATTTCAAAAATCCAAGTACCTGGGTAATTTCACGTATGAGCTGAATTTTCATACCCTGATCAATCTCAGATTCCATAATCCGCACCAAATGCGAAAAAACTGCACGAATAGCTCGGGTTCGGTTGTTCTCAGAAATCATCTGTTTAGTGCCCTGAACTTTGAGTCCTTCAACTGCCAGCATAAACTGGTTGTTGTCCAATAATTGCATGGTCGATACACCTGCTGCCTGAGTCTGTTCCTGTTTGACCGAATCAAAAAATCCAAACCCAGCATTGCGGATCCTGCCAATCACTGCATTGGTTGGATTAATATTAAATGCGATCTGATCAGCCATGGCCCAACTCAGCAATCCCTGGAGTGCAATGGCCAGGCCAAAAATGGCAACCAACGCACCCACGACTGCCGGAATGGTAACCGACATCAATACCCCCGCAACAATACCACCAGCCAATATCAGGGCGGTGCCAAAACCAAACAGAATTTTTCCATAACGTGATATGGCTAAACGCGGATTTGGACCATCCAGTATTTTTTGTCCAATTTGCTTGCTCAAAACACGCTGCAACCAACTTGGATTCATCATTTTATTATAGCTGGCATAGGTCATGCCAAACTGTGCTTCAAAAGAGGTCTCCAAAATTTCCCTATCTGTCCGGATGGTTTCTTTACTCTCAATCTGTGCTGCCATTTTTTCCATGAGCGGCAAAGCTGTATTTTCCAACTCACCCATTGCCTGGTTGATCTCGACCAAGTCAGCTTCAACAAACTCACGCCCACCAAACATCCCTTTGAGATATTGATAGATATTGACTTTAGAAGATTTTTCGTTTTTGGTTTTCGTAAGCATGGCCCATCCGACCTCTGCGGCTTCGGCCTGTACAATTGTTTCCTTCAAAGACTCCCCATCTAAAATATACTGCTTGATAAATTCCACAACTGCATATTGTCCATATTCTTTGAAATAGGGATTCTGCTGCAGCTTAATTTCAAGCGCATTGTATTCAGTATCACTGAACATTGATGAAATTGCCATAATGGTTTGTGTAAAAAGTTGGTTCGAGAAGCGTTGATCCAAAAACCGGATGGACTCTCGGTCAATTCGAATTCTCGAACCCGAATGCTCCACAATATTCTCCGGTTGCGTAATGCTATCTGCACCCAGATCAATTGCATGGACGCTATCCAGCGCTTGTGGAATCAAACTAAAAACCGATGCCAAAAGATGCATATACCCATAATGGTGCGCCTGCTGATGTACATTCAACTGGATATGACCAAATCTGGATTCTTTGAGTAACTCAACCAGAGTATTCACCGCAGCAGAACCATCAGCAATCTTGCCGTCCATCTTCTGCTTCCATACTTCTACCAAAGACTTCTCAGCGTGTACTTGTGTAACAGACTGTTGCCCGGTTTGGCGTACGGTCCCCTTCACTTCCTGTTTCTGATGCTGAATGGTCACACGATTTTCATTCTCGCTTTTAGCGATCAAACCTTGCTCTGCAATAGTACCTACTGTTGCGGAGATTGCACTGACCATCCCCACCGGTCCTCCTAACAGGGCGCCAAGCAATACAGCCGTAAACACAGTTGAAACCAAACGACTGCCCAATGATGTCCAACGACCGCTCATTGCCTGCGCCTTCGCCTGCATCATACCTGGCATAAATCGGGTCGCCTGATTGAATAACGGCTGCAACACAGGGGTCAACATCAACCCACTGGCCAAGCCCAGTGTCGGTAATCCTGTGAATCCGAGCAAAGCAAATGCCGCCGCACCAATCAACAAAGTTGATGCCTGAGTGGGGACAAAATTCCCTTTGTTCACTTTTAATAGTGGCACAATAAACTTGGCTTGCTGCATGTGGCGCAGCGTATTGCCCCAGACTGTTTGTACCTTCTGTCTGAATCGAACTGCAGGAGATTGCATCGCCAATGTATCACGTGCTGCATTTTCTATTTTCTTTGACGTAATTTGAATCGCATTTTTGCTTACAATCAAGGCCAGCATCGCAGGACTCGCCTTCGTCCTGTCGAACTGATTGAAATACCGAATGACATTCAACTGCTGGGTTAAATACTGCTCCACTTCAGAAAAATTCATGGTCTGACCTTGGTAAATAAGAGTACTATTTTCCTTAAGTTCACCTGCTTTTTCACTTACGCGGACAATATTTTGCAATGCAATGTTAAAATCATTCCATTTCGCACCAAATTGACTGCTAATCTTAGTATTTTTCGATTTTCCAACAATTTCATTTTGAAAATAAATTGCATCACGTTCATCATCAATCGCGGCTTGCACCATGTTTGTGTCAATTTTCACATTGTTAACAGCTTCTGCCATCACCGCTTTAACCCGCGCCGTAGCTACCTCTCTCATCTGGGAAGCATACACATCAGCAGTCTGAATTTTCTGATAAATATCTGTTTTCAACATACTCATGGCATCATCAAAATTATCCGCCAGTGCCATACGACCTGCCAACAGATCTTCTTCCGCTTGCAATCTGGCTCCATCTGATAATTTATTTTGAGATAATAATACCATTGCCTCTTCATCCGCCCCCAAAACAATGGCTGCTCGCTGAGCAGACCTTTCGCCTGATTGAATCATCTTGTCATTATTTACCTTTTCGCGTGAAAGCTGCCATTCATTTCGCAATGCCTTCACTTCTTCTCGCGCGATTGTTTGATCAGGATTCCCAACACCTGCTTTCCTGTGGACAGCAATGCGACTGCTCAAACTTCTAGTCTGAACGCCCGCATTGTCCTGACTCAACACATCTTTCATCACATTGCGTCCAATCATGAGCAACTGCTTTACATCCTGACGATTCAATTCATCTTTTGCCTCAGTGAATACAGTCTCTTTTCCTTTGATCGCTATTTCTCCCCAGTTTTTCGCTTTGGTAGCGGCCCACTTGTATTTGATCGCATTGCCAACAGATTTCAAAAATAATCCGCCCACCTCAAGAATTGACAAAGGAGATTTCACAAGACGTCCCGTAAAATGCAGCGGATTGATCAAATCCAGCGCCACACGCCTCCATGCTTTGGATGCCTGTTCCGCGCTGCTTTTGAAAGTACTCACTGCGTATTCATTATTCAGTTTCGCTGCATCTTTACCACTCTCCAGTTTGAGTTCCAAATCCGCGCCTTGGGAATGATCATTCAACATACGCTTGACCGCTTTATCCATCACCCCTTCGGTCGATTTCCCGGCTGCATCCTGCAACGCGATTTTTAAGGGTTTGAGTACCATGGCATCCTGAAACACACTTTGGACTGTAAAGCGTTTAGATTCCGCCACCACTTCCAACTGCCGGAATTCACTATTGACTTTCAATGCTCCAGAGAGTATTTTTTGATTTTCTGCAATATTTTTCGTATTCATACTTTCCAAAATTTTATATGCTTTTACATCCTCGGCAAAACCGTCTTTCCATAATGACGAGACCTCAGCTTTTCGCCTCATCGCTTCCCTCAACGTGACTTCCATCGCTTTTGTATCCACATGAACGTAACGTGTTGTATCCCAGGTCCCGGTTTCACCACCTGGACGTCCGGTTCGATAGAGCAATTGCGTCAATAAATCCGAATGCAGTTCATGCGCGTTGCGAACAATCAAGGTCAAATTATCCTGATAATTTTTACCGGTTGCGGCTTTTTCGTTGATAATCGTAACGGTTCTTTGCTTCATTTTCGCAAACGCCTTGACATTTGCCACGATTGTTTGAACAGGTTCCTGGGTCATAAGTTCAATATAAACCAGGTCCTTGCTGACGTAACGTCCGCTTTTTTCCATTTCAGCCACAGTCATTTCCTTAAAATCGTATTCTCCGGTTTCTTTATTTTTCCCCATTGCGTCTCTTAGTTTTTCAGTCAATGCTTCTACACGGTTACCGCCTCGACGCACGTAATATCCCGCACCTGATGAATGCTGCACACCAATACCTGCAATATCATCACTAAATTCCGACTTCCTTAATTCCCCTTCCATTTTTCTTACCAATTCTTTTTGTGCAGCAGGATCACGCTCAAAAATCAATGTACTGTTCCTGGTTTTCCCGGTCACTGCATCAATCGCAAGTTTGAGTGTTTCTCCCAAGCTGGTTAAAACCTTGCCGCCGGTATATTTCACCTGCGCGTCCAAATTCAAACTGGAGGTACTAATTTCAGTTGTTCTTGATCCCAACTGGCTTTGCATCAATCCTCTGATACCGCCAACCGTCGCAGTACCACCCACAATCCGTAATCCTGAAATCCCATCATATGCTTTGGTAAGATTGGTCTGCATCTCTGTATAATTAACCCGAACATCTTCAAGCGGTGTACCGCCGTGTTTCCGGGATGCTGTAATCTGCCCAACAATATCATTGCTGATTTGATCCCTCTGGAGTGACCCATCTTCACTTACAGGTGCAATTTTACCTTTATCCGCCCCCATCTCTTTTATAACATCATACGAATTGAGCTGACTGCCTTTGCCTCGTTGACTAAACAGCGTCCGCATCACAGATGATATTTCACTCGGACGGAATTGTCGCAGTGTATTCAATGCCTTAAAATTGGCCTTGATGCCTATATTGGTGATCACAAAAATATTTTGATTCATGTATTCCCCGAGATTATATTTACCCGGCTTTTCGAGATAGGCGTCCTTGATCACAGTAAACTTACCCATCTGTATTTTTCCATTGCTTGTTTCGAGAAAATTTGTCACTTTATCATTAAATTCCGTAAATTCCTTCTTGCCGGAAATCTCATAATCAAATCCAAATTCCTTCAATACTTTATCCACCCGCCGTACCAGCCAGCGCTGTGGTGGACTCTGCCCGCCACCGATAATAGCCGAGGTTCTGCTGGTTGCCATGATATGCACCTCATCGGCTGCAACCAAATTCGCACGCATCATCGCTTTGCGAAGCGCTGCATTGCGCACTGCCGGATTACCAAGATGCGCCCGCTGAGTATGATCAAAGAGCACAACTTTATCCGAATTGTTGAGCGCTTCAATTAACTTATTATAATTACCGGTTTTATTTGCTTCGCCGGAAAGTTCATTCCCATTGACCAATTCAATACCAAACGCTTCTGCCAATTCTTTTTGCTCGATTCCGAGCTTACCCTCTTTATCAGTAATATATTTTTCAATGGCTGAGCTGTCCTCCAGCAGTAATTCATGGCGCAATTTATTGCCGGTCATGATCTTTGCCAGACCCGCAAACCCGATAAACCCAAAGGTTTTTCCGCCCCCTGCTTTGAGCGCGATATTGTTGCCAAACATTAATTCCGCGACCATCATCTTTTGTGAAACACGCAAAGGTGTTTCATATGCTGTCAATCGTTTCATCGCGGTTTGTAGATACGCAATACTAAATTGAGCAGCTTTTGCGCTTTCCATGTTACCTTTTAATTCTGTGTTTTGTAATTCCTCAAAGACCGAGAATATCTTTTTTCCGCCATTTTCTTGCAGAACAATTTCATCACGAGCTTGCTGTTCAGCCTGTTCACGAATTTCATTTTTTTCCAATAATTTTTTCTCTACATTTTTCGTCAACTCTCCAGTATTTTTCTCGACCAATTCCTTATACTTCCCACTGTCTAAACGGCCGGTATCTTTCATCTCCTTAAACAATTCATTGATTTTCGCATTTAATGCCGTATCAATTTTATTTTGAATCTTATTCAAATTATCTTCAAATCCCTTTCTTTCAGCAGCATACTTTTCGGCAATTGCCCTATAGGTTTCATTCCAGGCTTTATTGGCTTTGGCTGTGATTTGTGCCTCACCTAATTTTTCAAAGTGACTCCTTAAATTCCCAAGTTGGTTTTCAGACAAATGAATTTCTTTTGCTGCTTCCTTCGTCTCAAAAACAGCCTCATTTGCCATTTCAAAACTCAGTTTACCTTTATTATAACTTTCTATCGCTTGCGTTTCTGCTGCCAGTTTCAAAATCACTGCATCAATCATCAGCTCTGCGCTTTGTCGATCCACTTTGCTGTTTGCATTCAGATCATTCTTGTCGCTTTGCAAAATCGATTCAAGCACTTTTGTTCTGCCTTGCATAATCGTTTCCAAAGTAAATGCCATGAATTTTTCCAACTCTGGTTTCAAAACATGATCAAGTATATTAAGAACCGCTTTCATTTCATCAGTCTTTGGCGTGCTTCTCTCACCGGAACGCCTCCATCGTTGAACAATACTGCGAGTCACCAAATCACGCAAACGACTTCTTACCTTTGCAAACCAACTGGTATTGGCCGCAGGTCTGGTTTGCGCCGATTCACGTATTTTTTGAACAAAATCAGCATCATTTTGCATCATCTTGTCCAGTAGTACACGCCGTTGACGGCTCGTGCCAGCTTCATTAAACCTGGCAAACAATGCACGCGATTTTTGTGTTGCTTCAAGATACTGATTTGCCCGTTCTGCAAGTCCTTTTTGGCTATGTCTTTTTGAATTCCCAAGCGCTTCTGCCAATGTAATGATTTCTTTAGCTTTTTCACCTGTTTTGACTGCATCTTTTTCAACTGATTTTTCTTTGTCCCTGTTTTTTATTTCATTATGAATCCGTTCAGCAACTTGTCTGTGTGCTTCCGATTTGGCTGTGACAAGATCAGTGAATTGGTCAAGTGTGAGTTTATCAACTATTTTTTCACTATTTTTAAATTTACCTAAAGCTTTATGAATAGCATCTATAGCATCTTTGAGTTCACTTTTTCCCTTCAGTGTTGTTTCTAATTTATTCATCGCTTCATTCAAATCCTTTGTTTCCGTCTTAGATGATTTATCAGCTTCTGTGACGCCAAGTGTCGCAGAAAACATTTCACTGCTTTTCTGAATTCCTTCGCCCATATGAATGAGCCGCTCACTTTCCGAAGTGCTAATTTTAAATTGTTTTGATATGCCGTTCAGTAAATTTTTTCTTTGACGTTCCAAAGCATTCATTAATTTTTCCAACTTGGTTTTTTGTTGTTTCAGATCATTATAGTGTCTCTTTTCATTAATTTTAAAACCTGGTTTTTCCGTAAATTCGCTCATTTCCGTGCTAATTTCTTCTGATTCCTTCGCAAGACGTTCTAACTTGGCATCCAGTTCTTTGCCTGCCAAACAGTAATCTTTGCTTCCAAAAGTGTCGCGCATTTCTACCAGGAGTTCGCGAACTTTCAAACGCGCACGTAGCTTTGCAAGTGACCCTATTTTTTCGAATTGAACGCGCGCCTCTGCCTGTGCCAATTGCGTTGTGACATTGTTCAACTCCAGTGTTCCATCCGCATTTTTATTCTTCCCGCTCTGATGATTTTGGTTTCCTTCCGTTGCTGATTTTTCATTCAGCTCGCCATCACGGCGCTCTATTATCTTTTTATCGATCGCATCTTTAATCTTTGCAATCCCTTCCTGAACTTCATTGCTTTTCCCAAGTCTGCGCTTTAATTCATTTGTGATTTTTTTACCAAACTCAAGATTACGACCATTCTCGGTTGCAAGATCAGCTGCTTTCGCTAATTCTGAAAATGCTTCTTTAACACTTTTATTTTCCAAAACGCTTTTTAATTCTGAAGGCGTTAATTTCAGCGCTTCCAGGAATTGAACAGCCCCACGCCAATCTTTTGTGATCTTATCGGGCAAAAGTGTATCTCTACGTTCCAACGCGCGTTTACCCGTTGATTTCGTTTCCTCTTGAGCTCTTGGATAATTCCCTTCATGATCGCGTAGTTGTTTCGCCTTCTTCGTTTCACTTATTTTGGCATTGTCTGCTATTTCTACATATGCTTTATCCAATACCTTTGTTTGTAGATCTGGCGGTAATCGTTTCATCATTGTGCTGTCACGCGTTATGCTGGATGCCGGGACGCTATCCAACAAGATCTCCAAAGCTGTACGTCCACTCTGACTTTCCCCTTCTGATAAAACCTCGCGATCAGCTATATCAACAAGCTCATCATTTTTTTCTACTTGCTTCTTTGTGTCTTGAACCCCTGATTTTTCTGTACGCGCTGCGCCTTCAATTTCATGGCTTTTGACAAACTTGTCCCTCATGTTTTGTTTCTCAGCAGTGGTCATTTTTTCCATAGCTGATGCAATATCCATATTTTCCAGCATTCCGGATTCTTTCAATATTTTTGGATCAGAATTTCCAAGAAGTTTTGCGGCTGTTTTGGATTCCATCAGTTCACCGACTATTTTAGCAGCGTCGCCTTTTTCTTTTCCAAGCGCTTTAATAATATCTTTCACATTACCAGATGTTTTTCCACCAAACAACCGACCTAACAAGGATTTTTCTCCAAAAAACATACTATGTATCGCTTCAGGTGCCATGGTCGAAATCGTTCTTTCCAGACTTTTTACACCACTCTCTCCGAATTCTTTAATAACATCAAGTGCCTCACTGCCACCTTTTGCCAGTTGACCCTGCACTGCCGCTTTCGCAGCTTCTATCTTTTCATAATTTCTAAATATATCCTTTGCCTCATGCACTGTATGAGGCTGATTTTTCTTCAAAATCGCGACAGCATCCTGCTCATTACCTGTTTTGAGTGATTTTTCTCCAACTGCTTGTTCGCCAGCATTGGATGATGCTTTCACATCAGATAATGTTCTCAAATAGGTTGCTTTGTTTGACTTCAATGTCGAAAGTACTGTTTTGTAAACAGCCAAACGTTTTTCAGACCTGCTCAGCGAAGGATTCAGCGCCAATGTTTCCCGGACATGCATATCCAGTTTTGCCATATTAAGTTTTTCGCCTTTAATGCTATCAAAATTATGCACTTCACGCTTCGTTTCCAAATAATCAATTGCCTTTTGTTTCCATGTTCCCTTTTCAGATGCCAAACTTGTCTTATTTCCTGTCAAAAACTTAAGTCCAACTTTTGCAACACCGGACACTATTTTACTCATCACCCGATCAGAAAACGGAATTTTTCCTTCACAAATTTTGTTGATACGCATTCCTGCCATTTTGGCTCTTACAAACGTAATACCCGTCATATTCGCGACATATTTAACTCCGCCGGTCAATGTATGACCCGCGCTATGCACCCCTGCTAATGCAACTCTCCCTACATATTCAGAGCGCTTCATTTTGCCCCCGCGCATGCTGACAGCCGCTGATATAGAACCCATCAGTGGAATAACCCCAAGTGCCAACCATGTGGTGAGTACTGTTTTTCCTCCACCAAGTTCACCTGCCAAATAATTCAATCCGATCATCATGGCAAAACCACCGGTTTGTTGTTTAAACGATTTCCACTTAAACACACTCTTCAATGCGCCACCGCCGCCAAACACAAATGCCACCGCTGCTGCCGGATTGCTTTTAAATGTCTCCCAGATATGCTCATGAAAATGTGTCAGACTGAGCGCAGTTGCCTGCAATGGTTTGAAATCTCCTCGTGTAAAAACAGCCCCAACATCCAACGCCAAGCCAAACATAAATCCAATCGAAATTTCAGCTTGCACACCGAAAAAGGTATACGCCCCTGCAATGGATTTCCAGGCAATTTCTCCGAATTTTTGAACGGGATTATCCCAGCCGGAAAAGAAATCAATTGATGTGTTTGCAACAAAATTATCCAGCCGTCTTTGCTGGGTATATCCGGACATAGTTTTATACTTCAAACTGGCTTCATCAAAACCCAGCATATAACTCATTTTTGACAGGGTACCAAGTGCCAAGGTTGAAAAATCGCCTGGGAGCCAGTCAGCACTCGCTTGATGAATTGTGCCATTGATAGCATACGAAATACGTTGGTATAAACTATCCCCTCGTATTTCCATCCATTTCGCAAAATTCTCCCTAGTACCGGTGGCATGACCCTGACGCGCCATGAAGGAATCATTGTTATCAGGTGTAAAACCAGCAATCTTGCCAACAGTACCATCTTTCCCTACATCACGTATTATGGTTCCGGTTTCATTATCTATTTCACCCTGATAACTGAATTGTGCGGTTGTATGCGTGGGTTTATCTGCGCTCCCAAATTGCCCTAAACGATTCCCGGTCAGATAACCCGCAACACTCTTTATTAAGCCCGGTTTTTCAAGATTTGTTGTTGTGGTTGTCGTTAATTTCCCGGTTATTTTTTTTGATTCTTTTTCTATTCCAAATGCTTTATTAACGATCTCATTTCCTTTATTTATAAAATTATCATGTAGCTCCACCGCCTTTTGCCCAGTGGAAAAAGGGTTAATAAACCCCGCGCCCCAAGATAGAGCTCTCGTTATACTCGCCGCTACATTGCCGGCGGCACCAATTAAACCAGGTTCTTTATTTATAGTAATAGTATCTGTATGTTTTTTTGTTTGCGTCGTTGTTAATGATTTTTCACTCGCTTCAACATCAGTTACCCTTTCCGTTTCCACATCCATATACATAAATTCATTAAAAGCCGTATTATCTGACCATTCCATCCTGGATGTTCTTTCAATTCCCAAAGTTTTAACTGCGCCATCAGTATTTTTATACTTTATTTCCGTCATTTCCCCTTTGTCATTATAAGCAGCAACAAACTCTGTTTTATTAAATAGGCTGCTAACTTTTTGATTTTTTGCATTTTGTGGCATTCCTTTTTCGAGAGTTTCCAGAGCAGATGTTCCGGAAAGTTCTACTGCCAATTCTTTCCCTGTCATGGCTTTTTCGCCCTGCCAGGCAGTTATTTCGAAAACCGTCTGCTTTTCGATTTTTCTCGTTGTTTTCGAAAAACCACCATACATAAATAATTCACCGTCCGAAGATGATCGCTTTGAACGACTATAACTAACTTTCACCGATTTTTTTTCTCGTACTCCAGCACTCCAAATCCGGCCTTGCCTGTCTTTAAAAACAATCTGCTTTGGCGCATCGCCGGACAGATGTGAATCACTCAATATTGAAATGAGGGTTGATTCAAGATCAGCACCTTTATTTTTCATAAACGACTTAAGCTTTTCGATTTCTTGTTTCGAATTAAACGGATTATCCTTAGAGGCGGCCAATTCACCCAATGTCATCCTTTTTTCCAAAGTATGCTGATTGGCAAAGTTGCCCTTCCGAACCACGTTTTCTTTTTCTTTCTCCTTGCCGTCTCTCCATGTACTCGTCTGTGTACTGCCATTACGCTTCGTTTTCTCAACATAATTTTTCGGAGCACCGGCTTTGATTTTTTCATCAGGATTTGACGAATTTATCTGCTGCGCTTCTTCTTTCGAATAGCGTTCAGTCACAACAAGACTCTCATTTAAAACTTCTTTACCGGCATTTGTGTAGGTGGTCGTCCTCGTCTCTTTACCGTTTTCCATGGTAATGGTTGTTACTGACTTCGTGAAACTGATTGTTTCTTGATTTTCCCCTTTACCCCGTTGCGTCGAGTTTTTTCCATTCATCGTTATTGTACGCGTGTACTTATTGGGGTTTCCCTGCCCATCCCAATTTTTCACGTCCGTTTTATCCTGACGCGATGTTATTATTGCACCTACTTGTTTTCCTTCCGAATCCACCAGTTTTATTTCCGTCTTTGTACTATCACGATGACTCAATTTCCCATCATCATTCCACTGCATTGTATACTTATTGCTTATACATATTTCTTTGCCAATCGGGTTACCCTTGTCATCGTATTTATATTCCGTGACAACGGCATCAGTTCCTGTACGTTTTATCGCCGTTCCTCGATCATTGAAAAAAGTTGTGTAATCCACTTTACCTTTTTCGATACGCACAACTTTGTTCCCATTTATTTTCTCGTTTGTTATTGCGTTTTCACCGGTTATTGTTGTTAATTTTAGTTTGCCTTTTTCATATACAGAACGACTGGAAAAGTTCGATATCTTTGTACTACTACCATCTTCATTTTTTTGTTCCATTTGATTCATCGTTATTTTACGCGTATAACTTACCGGATTTCCATTTACATCAAACTTGCTGCCGATCTTTGCTGTGGTTATTACTGTTTGTACGCTTTTACCCTTCGCAATGAATTTGATCGAACTTACATGAATATTTTTTCCTTTTTTTATTTGAAGGGTTGTTGCTTTTTGATCAAACGCGACATTTCCTTGTGTTCCATTATAATTAAGAGTGATTGCTTTTGTAAACGCCAGAGGATTTCCATCTTTATCAAAATTATCATCACCTCTTTTATCAACATCAACGTGTATTTCAATTTTAGCGACTTCATCATTTTCATTTCCACTCAATAATCTAGTCGTATTACAACCACGTTGTCCCTTGTGCCCAACTGTTACAGATGTATCGTAAGATGCAAATTGATCTGTTGCGACCTCAATTTCTCCCGTAAGTCTGGTGGTCAATATCACTTTCTCGCCATCATTATTTTTGCCCGGCATGCTGATTATGACCGTACCGTCAGTTCCCTTGTTCTCATAAATCATAAACCGTCCGGAATCATTGGCAACAATCTGTTCCCTGGAATCCAGGCTGTTATTTTTTGCTGTTTCATTGGCATAACCCGTCCGACGGAGCTGTTCCGGCGTTCCCTGCGCCTGATAGTTTTGTCCATTTTCGCCCATAAACAAGGTTACTGCTGCGCCATGAATATTTTCGCCTGACATAGAATACGATATCGCCTTGTCTTTTTTTGATTCAACCATAGTATATGTGTTGTTTTTTCCAGCCTTGATTTTCTTGTCCGGTCCCATTTTCGTATTTGCCTTAAACATAGCACCTGTTGGCAATCCAATCTCAAAAAGTTGTTTCTTTGTCCCGGTAGCGCGGTAGGTGGTATCTACACCCTTTGCTGAAATCACCACATTGGTATGATTCTTCGTTTCACCGGAAAGCAACATATCGTCATTTTGTATAACCGTTGTGTAAAAACCATGCCCATCCATTTGAATCTGTTGATGCGTCGCAAGTGACTGATTATAAGTCGCAGCATCGGTTGGCCATACACCTTCAGCTTTCAACGTTTGCTTACTGCCGCGAACTTGGCGTAAATTCCAGCGAAAGGTTCCCGTGGTTGCATCAATCTCATAATTTTTGGTGGTCTGCAAAACAGGTTCACCCAACAGCGTACTCGCTGTCTCTATCTTACTCATCGCCCCATCAGCACCGGTCTGGTATAAAATATGCTTACGCATGATCGTATCGACTTTAACCGCTTGGCTACTCAACGTACCATTCTCGATTTTCGCAACACTGAAAACCATGGTTTCTGTAAAATCAAATTCTACGCCCTGCTGTGTGCCACCACCCGCAGATTCGCCACCAGCAGGTTTCAATAACGCACGACCTTCTTGGCTAAAATAGTATTCCTTTTTTGTATCATTGACGATCAAGCCAAACCCGTTGGCTGTCTTTTTCAACGTGTACCCTTCACCGCTATTGGCATTTAATGTAGCAAATGATTCAGGTGTCATCACGCCTTTGCTATCATAAGCAAACGTCACCTGAGCATCCTTGTATTGCACGGTGTATCCTGTTAACTTATTGTCATCATACATTGCGCGTGCTACCTGATTCCCGTTTTCAGTTGTTTTGGTGACAACAAACCTGGTCAGATCCGTTTTTGTCGAAAACAGCGATTTTTCATGCATAAACTGAACTACTGTTTGGTCTTTGTCCGCCAGATGCAATTCCTGTAAAACACCATCATATTTTGCAACATAACCAATTGACTCACCCTTGCTTTCAAACGTATTAGTGCCGGTTATATAATATTGATTTTTCGCAAGACCCTCCGGCGTTCCGACAATCGTGATTTTCCCCACTTCAGAAAGATTAAATATATACGCCGTCTTGCCGCGCACCTCCTGGCTGTTTTTCAGGCTAAACCCGGCAGCAAGCAGCGCCTCATCAGTCGCCAGTACCTGTTTGTCAGCAGTATACGTCCGACCATCTTTGACAATGGTTGCGCCTGAGCCATCCGGATTGATCTTGATATCAAAATTTCCTTTGATAGAATCAGCATAATGCACCGCCGATTTTTCAGCTTCGGTCTTTATGGGGGTCGCGGTTGCCGTATTGTCAGGTTGAATTACCAATTCATGCGGTTTACCGTTGATCATTGCCACCTTGGCGACAGGCGCATCACGATCAGTGGATAATAATTGGTCAACATTCGCAGTCTTGGCCTGGTCTCCCTGACCGATCTGAACCTTAAGCTGTGTGTTTTGCCCGGTCAAATTCATACACTCGCCATCTGCCTCAAAGGTCTGCTGGGTAACACCCTTTGAATCTTGCGTTATCATTTTTTGCGGTTGTAATTGACCTTGATCATCTTTCGCAAATTCCATACTTGTCGAAGATTCATCCGCGTTTATTTGCGTTAACTGAACCTTGCCATCCTTGGTTTTTTCCAGATTGGCATTGAGTATGGATGCTGTCTGGCTATCACCGTTTTTCATCCCGGCTGCCTCACCACTCACCTTGAAAGCCAGATCCTTCATCATCTCGCCTACCAATTCACCAAGTTCAGGCGCCAAACTGTTTTCAGGTAGATTTTGGTCTCCATTGAGTTGATTGGCCAAATTCTGAAGTTTCAAACCCATTGCTGCCATGTTGGCATCCACTTGATCCGGAGTAGTGTTTCTCAAAAAATCCCCGGCACTTTCCAATGCTTTTTGAATGTCCTGCGTCTGCCCGATATTATCCATACTGCTCAACATTTCAGCTGCTTTTAAATTAAATGCCGCTTTTTGTTGATCCGGCATATTGCTGCTATCTGCCAACTTCATCGCAGTTTTAACCGAGGAAACCGCCTCTTTCTGTGTTGCATCACCGTCTTGCAACTCTGCCAATTTCAAATTCATCTCCGGACTATTGCTCTGACTGACATGCTTGGCAATACCCTTTAAGGCTCCCGGATCAGAATTATTGGCATACATTCCCATTTCCGCTTTTGCCAAAGAAGCCATTGCTTCCTGATGCTGCTGTGTTCCAGTTGGTTGGGATTGCGCATATTTTTGAAGTATCTCAACTGCTTCTGTTCCCATGCGCCTGGTATCCGCTGTGGATAATGCCTCTCCCGCCGCATCCACAGCCACACCTTTGACAGCATTTTCCGCCAAGACCATGGCTTTCTGAACATCCCGAGGCAACGATTTAGTATCTACAGGCAATGCGGATGTCAATGCATGCTTTTCGCCATTGGCATCTCTAAACGTGGCCACACATTCGTCCTTAATCTTCGTTCCTTCTCCGCCTGCGCCGTTTTTATATTGGTAGACACCGCCTTCATTGCCATACCCGACCTTGGAGCCGTTGGGTATAAAAACCCGCTCTTTCCCTTTTATAAAAGTACCCTCTACACGGTAATCGCCGGTTTTGACAAATTTATTGTTGCTATCGAGTTTAACCTGAATTTGATTACCCTTGCTGTCCTCAACAATTTGTACTGCCGCGCCATTGTGTTCAAAGGAGACACCTTCCATTCCAATCACCTTTTGTTGTTCTCCAACTTTTGGCGGCGGTCGTTTGGCGGTTGCATGCTTGGCCGCCTCTGCCTTAGACTGGTTTGCTTTAACACCCTTGTTATCTAAACCAGCATCTACCGGTTTGCCTATTTTTTCACTTGCTGTCTCTATCAATTTCCCATCTGCAATTTTAAAGGTCTGCTCTAGTCTAATATTGCCGTTTTCATAGGTAGTCGCCTTTACCTCAAGCGGTTGTTCGGAAGCAGCACCTTTTCCAGGCTTGCTGTTATCGGCGAGTTGGGTATCAGCCTGCACGTCAGCAGATGTCTGTTGATCAAACATTTTGGTAACCTGTGTACCATCCGCACGTGTTGTTTGCGCCCCAATAAGTTGACCTGTATTGTCGAACACCTTCGTTAGCGCCTGTCCAGCCGGATTTTGTCCCTGTGAATAAGAATAATTGTTCCCGCTCGACATGGCACCGGCAGCCTCGAGTTGTTTTGCCAATTGCTGCACACCGCTGGGTTGTGTGGTTGCATTGCTGTTGGCAACCGCTTTAACCTTATCTGTGGCATTCGCCTTGGCATCACCTGTTGAAACAAAATCCGACCCGGCTGATTCAAGCAAACGGTTGTTGGTATCGGTATTATTTTCGACATTCTTGTTTTGAGTTTCTGCATTATTGGCAGTATTGGCACCACCGTCACCGCCATTGCCGCCTGCCGCACCGTCTCCAGTGGAGATGGCATCTCCCTGATCTTTGGGAACCACACCCTCCCGGCGCCGCACACCATCTAAATCATCGATCGAGACATTTTTGTTTGCCTGCTTCACCTCATTACGCTCCGGCTTGGGCTTTTTCGTATTTATTTCAACACGATTGTTTGAATCCTGCTGTTTGTCCAGTCCTTCTTTTGACTTAGCACTTATATCCTTCTGAACTTGCTCCTTGGGTGTCTTGATTGGTTGTGATTGCTTGGTCTCAGGTTTGGTAAACTTCGGTTTCTTGATTGGTATTTCTGTTTTAACTGTTTCGTTCTGTGCTTTCGTGTTGTCCTTCGCAGTACCTGTATATGCCGGTTTATTTGCTGTTTTCGGGCTCTCGGTCGCCTCTGAATTAACCTTGGTTTGCGAAATAGACGACGGTGTTACCATCCCCTGCTCATGCACACTACTTGCTTCACCAAAATCAAATGACAAACTTTCTCCAAGTGCCAATCCCGTAATCTGTTCAACCACTGGTGAAAGATTACTCTGCTGGGAAAGTGAAGGCGTCGCAAAATTTTCAGCACTGGTTGGAATCATAGGATTGTCACCCTGAGTTCCACCAGATCCGCCAAGCATGAATGAGGCCTCGGGTGCTCTGGTGGACATAGAGGGAGAGAGCGCGCCCAGACCATCACCATAGATGCCTGCCATATTCCCCTTTATTCCCGGCGTGATAATATTGCTCATCATATTTTTTAGAATATTTGTCAAAGGAGCCATGGGTGATCTATCAACTACAGAAGCGGATGCTGCAGACGTTCCTCTCGGCGTTCTATTTGTATTAATTACCTGAGGTATAACCTTATTAAGAAACGTACCAAAAGCATTCGCCATCTGCTGGACCTGAGCTGGTGCATATCCCTGGGCTTGCAGGACTGGTCCAACATAACTCGAATAAGCGGTTACCACAACATTGGCAACCGCCGACAATGCGAGGTCCGCAATAAACTTACCCAGGTCATTTGCGCCGGGATCTGTCATATACCCCACAACGCCGGAAACAACATTTCCAATCAAACTACCAAGTACCGCGACGAGTTCATCACTATATCCAGCATTTTTCAGGAGCTTGGTTGCCGCTACATTAATCCCGGTCAATACCAATGACTTGAATACCTCTGAATTCACTAACGCGCTCAAATCAAATCCGGACCCGGACATGCCGATTGATTCTTTCAAAGCATCCTGAAATCCTGTCTTAAACGCATCACCAAAACTTTCTGCACCAATCATATTCATCACACCGCTGGCAACCATCCCCGCGACCAGAGAAACCACGGTTGTTAATAGCGGATTGGCCTCCGGGAAATAATGAGCAAATGCAAGCATGATGACTTTGGTAACCACCGCTTTTGCGATAGCCTTCCACACGACTTTCGACAGTCCTTCCACTACCAAAGTTTTAAACAAAGCCGTTATTGATTTTGTGGCATTCATAAGGGCCACTATTGCCTTCGCTGAAAGTTGCACTGTACTTTTGGCTAAATTGTTAAGAGCTGCTGCCCATCCACCCAGGACCGCGGTAAGAATACTCAACACCATAGCCAATGCGGGCGGCAGCGGCACGAAAGTAACAATGAACTCAATAATAATTATAATTACTTTTAATAGTGTTAAACCAACGCCACACGTAAAATAAGTTATAACAACCATGACAACAAACGTTAATATTTTACCAATCGGTGATGCCATAAATTTGGAACAACCACTTGCCCCTTTGCCGCCCTTTTCCTCCGGCGGATCGTGATGGATATGATGGGTCGAGAGCGCTTCAGCTGTGGATTGAAACGTGTTTGATGGATCAGAATAATTGGGCCATGCCGGCGTATTGCCCTGACTAATATTTACATTGGGAAGGGGAGGAATTTGATGATTATTACCATTGAGTGCAGCAGCTGCTATTTTCACAAAATCCACAATATTGCTCGGCGGTCCGGTACTGGACTGCGGCATGGCGCCGTTGACTGTAGGATTAAAACTTATGGTCATCTGCAAATTCATATCAATACTTTGCAGTGGCGCGGTCTGGGCAACACCAATCTGCGGCGGAACATCTGTATGCACTTTCGTAATCGTTGGTGATGTGATAAAAGACGGCGAAGTCGTACCCGGCGATTGCGGACCAAAAATCAACTGACTGCCCTGTATCAAATTCTGTTTAAGATCCGTGACCACCCTGGCCGCTGGATTGTTCACCAAAACGCCACCGGTCAATGGTGCTGTCGATGCCATCATTGGGTCGTTGGGCGTCAAAACATCCTCGGTAAAAAGCAGGTTGCTATCATCCGTGACTGTACTGGCATGAATTTCATCATCTACATCTTCCAGATCTATCATCTCACCGGGTCCAACCATACTCGTTTCAAGATCTGTATCCATTTCCAGCTTGGAATTATGTACTGCCACAACCTCTTCCACCTGACCAATTTCTGAGAAGCTGACTATCTCCGATTGACTGTCCTCTTCTGTATATTCTTTCAATATAAGTGAAACATCAATATCGTCATCATCAAATGTCTCTGTTTCCGATATCTCGGATTGGTAAAGCGCATCCACTTGAAGCGTTTCCTCCCCCGGCAGGTCAGCTTGTGTCTCTTCGATCATTGTTTCAACATCAAGCTGAACAACATCGTCTTGTTCCGGCTTGGAATCTTCCGACACAAGATCTTCAACCTCTGCCGAGACATCAGGTTCATTACTCTCATGCTCCGTGATTAAAACCGTTTCCGGATCAGTTTCCGGATTTTCAGATTCACTGCCTGACTCACCCTTATCCTCTTTGATCACTGTTTTCACCATGCTCCAAAAACCACCTTCGTCATCTTCGGCAGATTTTTTTTCATCCGGCGAAACATAATCCTCTTCAGCATCCCTCTCCTGGTCAGCAACAACAGTTTCGCTTTCTGAAGGTTGCTCCGTGATTACTTTCTCATCCTCCACAGTACTCACGCTTTCAGGCTGCTCGGTTTGAGCGATTTCTACTGTTTCATTTTTCAAGCTATCGCCTGTAACAAGCGCAACAAATTTATCAATCAAATTAGTTTCATCAGCCGGTTCTTCACCCGTCTGATTATCCGACCTCTCCGTATCAACCAACAATATTTGATCCTGATTTTCATTGTTTTGTCCCGGATCTTCTGCTTGAATTTGAACTGTATCCGGATTTTCTGCGTCCTCAACTTGATTCATATCCGATACGGATTGGTCCATTGTTTCCGGCTGGTTGTCGACAGCTTCTACAATTCCACTAATCTCCGTCTCGCCTTCCGGCACCTTGGCGATATTCTCCGTATCACTATTCCCCGTATCTGTTTCATTTACCGCTGCAGCGGGAATCGGCAGCCTATCAATCCCGGTATCTTCAATTTCCAACAAAGCGACATCGGGTTTCATTTCCAGGCTCAAGCTCACCGGCCCCTGACTCGCATCCACCACATCCATCATGGCGGCCGGATCCATGGCAGGTGCTACATCCGTTTCTCCCTCAGATGTAGGCTGGCTGATCCCTGCGGGACTTTCGGTTTCCGACAGCATATTGTTGACTATGGCATCAAGGCTGAAAGAAGATGTTGCGCGTTCGGCCAAAGTTGTGAGCGAAACCGTATCAAGCAGGTTCCCATACTCGGATTTCAAAACATTTAATGAGGTGGTGCTGATTTTAGCACCCGGGTCTTCTGCAGCTTGTGACCCGGTCCGAAGATCAAGAAAAGCGTCGGGTATGTTATTCTCAATACTACTACCCGTAAACTGGCTGTCACGATTAGTTTCCAGTTTGTTAGCACGTGATTCTGATGCCTGATAAGAATAATCAAAAGCATGGGCTAAAATCACATCCAACCCTGTCATGGTCAAAACAAATACTATGGCCAATAAAAACGAAATCGTTCTTCGATAATTCTGCCGAACTAAGCGTTCCGCATCGCGTGCTATTTTTAAAATGGTTTTTTGAAAGCCTGAATAAGCAGACATATTGCGCACCCCATGGAATAACATTAAATAAACCCCTATAGTCTAAACCAACCAACTCCATCCAATCCCTAATAACCAAAAAACCGTATGACACACACTTTACAGATGTGTGTCATACGGTTTTCAATCATGCTTTTTACTCGTTAACTCCCCGGAGCTGCCTTCTTTCCATACGCATGCCATCCATACGCGGATCACTGAATAATTCAAGTATGGCGTCAAAGTCAAGTGCTTCATCCGGCATAGCGCCTTCTTTAATCATCTTCTTGACCCGGCCTGTATTTTTGCCCTGCACGGAAACCAACTTGCCGGATTGATCAAACTTCAGATAAGTTTTCCCGCCGTCAGCATCCTCAACCGCCTGGGTGACAGCCACCACTTTGTCGTCATCATCTGTTATATACGCATAGCTAACTTTGTTGCCATCGCGTGTCTTCTTCCGTGCCAGACGCCCGTTTTTAAAAGTATGCTCTTCAATCACATTACCATTTTTGTTGTACAACTTGGTCGTATAATTGTTGCCTTTTTTGCCTGTGTAAACAATCTCAGTTCTCAAACCGTCTTTCTCCGTTGCGCTCAAAAGACCATTCCGGTTATACTCAAATGTCTTGGTCCCTTCTTCAGTACGCTCAACCATCGTTGTCTTTTCAATCTGACCGTTTTCCGCAAGCTCGTACTTGAAGGTACGACTAACACTACCGGACGATTCAGAAAGCATGCGATCGGCCTCGTCATAGTGCTTCACACTTGTTTTACCGTCCACCGCCACAATCATCTCGGTAATCCCGAATTTTTCATACTTGAACCTATGCTTACTCCCCTTTTGGTCAACGGCTTCAACCACACGGCCTTTTTCGTCACGCTTCACGCCCTTGGCATCCTTGATTTTTTTCGCAATCTTGGCAGCCATTTTCAGGTCCGCGCTGATGGCTTTGCCGCCGGTTATTGCAACACTGACTTGGTCCAATACCAGGCGGTTGTCTAACAGCATGTCGGTTAATTTCCCAAGCAAAGTAGCCTGCTGTGCTTCGCCGAATATGTCCTGATAGACTTTTACCAAACGATTCATGATTTTAACATCGCGTGAAACAAAAACCGCTCTTGCGACTGCCTCAGGTCTCATCTTGCCGCGCACCATTTTGATGAATGCCAGCGCATCTTCTATGGAGTCAATTTCTCGGAAAACAACCAGCAGCTCATCCTTGGGTTTAGTGATTTTTTTTGCCCCTGGTTTACTTTTGACCTTGCTAGCTTCATCCACTAGTTCCATTTTACGACCTGATTTTTCAACCATGACCTGATCATTGGTAACCACTGCAGCCGATACACCATCTGTCTCTGGAACTCTCGGCACCTGCACATCACTTATTTTTTCAACGGTTTTTGCTTGTTTCACGTCCATACCACCGGCCAATAAAACAGCACCACCTCTGTTTTTAAATGATTTGCGGTAGTTGCGCTTGACCGCTGCGGCTCTCACATTGCCGTTCTTTTGACCGATCGGTGATACTGTGAGCAACCCCGTATCCTGCACGAGTGCGTCATCAAACGCATTTTGCGCATACTTTCCGGTGGACTTCCACATCCATCCATCAGCAACTTTCGTGTAGGTGGTTTTGGTATAACGATAACGGGTCCCCTTGATTGGTTTGCCCCCGCTGGTTTTTTTCGTATAACGTCCCACGTCTGGTGTATCAGGATCATCATCATGATCCCAATAAACCTGTGAAGTATGTTTGATTTCTTCATACTCATTGATATCAAGCGTTTCCGGATCATCAGGAATAACCTCCAGATAATGGATCTTAATCGGCGTGGTCCCTACCCGAATCTGATACGACTGAACATTACTGATTTTGTATCCACAATTTCCTTTGTAAAACGGATCATCCGCTTTTTTTGCATCAAAAGTTCCGGAAGGTACTGATTTTTTATCACTATAATTTTTAGAGTTTGAAACCGGCTTGTACCGATTTTTTTTAGTAAAATTAGCTTCCATAAATTGGATAGCACTAAATTCCGTTGTAGAAGTTCCATCTGGATTGATCGTAACCTTAACACTGCTCATCTGTGTAAGCGCTTCTGCGGTAAGAAATTCGGCTTGCAGCTCGCCCTGTGTTTTTTTCTTGCGCTTGTCCTGACTCGATTGATAACTCCAAGTCTCCATTTCACTATGATATTTTTCCAAAAGACCCTTGATGAACTCAACCGCACTGCTCTCATCCATGTCAACAGCATTCACCGCACCGGTTCCGTCAACCATGACATTTTTCGCTTCTAACTCACCGCCTGCAAAATAAAAACCAAAATTATCGTAGTTCATGGTGCCGGTCCATTCCGCACCTTCGGTATCTGTAAAGGACTCGGTTGCCTGTGTCCAGTAACCCTTGTTCTTCTCTGTTCCTTTATACTGATGGACAATACCCTTGCTGTCTGTCCACTCTTGCATATTCCAATATTCATCAAAGACCATACTGCCATCTATCGCGGACTGACCTTCAATTTTACTCACACGATCATCTACATAGGTGTATTTGAAACTACCCAAACCACCCTTGGTCTCTATCATTTTCTGATTCGCTTGATCCCATGTTGTGATGCCCTTATCATCTTCGCTGGCAACAATTTCGTTCCTTCCACTATAACTATAATTGATGATCTGCCCATCCTCGCGTGTCCCGGTCGCAGTGGTGAGATACTGATCATCATTTCCAAACGTCAGGGTCATATTCATGGTCGTGTCATTGATCATTGTGCGACTGGTCAAAATACCTGATTCAGTATATTCTTCCGACCCGATGCCGGTATGTGTGCCATATAAATCCGTGTAAGTGATCTGCGCGCTGGTATGAAATAATCCAGTTGGATCATCTGTATAGTTCCAGGTTATTGTGCTGCCGCCATGATTAACACGTGTTCGAGATAGAATGGCGGAATTTTCATAACCATTTCCCATGACCCAGGATTCTGTTCCCTGATTATCCAACACAATGGCGGATACCGGCCCTTCATCACTCATGGTATAAAAAATCCTGGATTGCGTTATGTGTGTGCCCTGATGATAGGTAGTGTTTTCATATCCCGGCAAATAGGTATATTGATCCCCTTCAGGAATTATCGTAAAACCACCGCCTTCGACTGTCCGAGTGGTTTGACCGCCGCCTGACCATGTTGTGGTTGAAGATGTCGAATTGCCGCCTCCACCGCTGCCATGATACTCTGTGAGATGCTTGACTTCCCCGGAGGGATATTCATAATCCTCAGTCCATGATCTTAATTCCACGCCATCTTGATCGTAATGAACAGTCTTGTCCACAGAACATATGATGTTTTTTCGAACTTCTTTAGTTTTCAGACCTGTCCATTCGTTGTATTCAAATGTCGAAGTATACATTTCATACTTTCTACGGCGACTACTACTATTCCTTCTTTTATGTGTCCGTGAAGCAATCTTACGGCCTCTTTCATCATACGTTCCTAAGTTATAAAACCTGCGTGGTGTAAAAGTTTGGCTCCAGGTTGTCATACCGGTATCCTTATTAAATCTAAAATCTGTCGTTGTCTTCCTTCCAGAAGCCCAATGTGCCGCTCTTGTGACCTCACCGTCTCGATTATAGCTTGCGCCTCTCCACGTTTTCTTAGAACTTACGGATTTTGTAGCACACCCATACACAGGATCATACTGAGTCTCAATAGTATCTTTCCGAGCCCACCCCACACCCACATCCCTGGAACCATTGTAACCGTAGGTACAGAGTGTCTTTACCGAGGAAACATTCATACCGGTATTGGGATTAACTTTATAATCCGTCCAGGTTTTCTGATTGCCATTGCTGGCATATTTCTGATAGTTAACCGAATGTGTCACAAAACCATTTTCATCCCGCGTACTATCGGTCGCGGAAAAATCCTCAGATATTGACCAGGTACGGGAAGGCTGACCGCTCCATTGCAGATCACCTGCACAATACACATTGGAGCGTTTGGCACCGTCGGCAGCGCCTATGAAAGACTCATTTTCTTTCCAGAGGGGATACCCAGACACACTATTGACATGACCAGGCAGACCATTTTCATCGGTATATGTATTGTTGATGGAAAGATCACTTTTGGTTTGTTTTGAATTCACAATACCGGTTTGCTTGTTCCAGGATGTGGTCACGGTTTCACTCTCTCTCCCAAGGTTCACACCATATTTACCCTCCGTATTGGAATACATTTCCACACCTTTTTGATTATACATGGCTTGACTGGTGCCCATTAACGTGGTTGAAGTCGTTTTCATTTTACTTCCGGAAAACTCATAAAAATCATCAATATGTGTCGTTGACTCCCGGGCATTCTGGGGTCCTGTCATGTTATGGGTTTTTGTATCCGTTGCCCGACCGTTCTTATCATACGCAGTTTTGCTTACAGACAACACCTTCTCGGGTGCCATGCGGGAGTAGGCCGTCGCACTTGTTTCCACATTAACGCCGGTCTCATAATTGGGTGTCATGGTTGTCTCGGTATAGCCGGCAAGCCCGTAAGCTGCCCAATGTTGACTAAACGTTCCCAAACCATTTTCATAAAAAGTCTTGGTCTTTCCATTGTGATTAATTGAGGTTGACTCTGTCATCCTGCCGGTTTGCTTGCTGCATTCATAGGTGTTCTTGGTAAAGACAGCACCGCCCAATGCATAGTCCTCATTCATCATGGATATTGCATCAGTCTGTGTTCCGTATTGTGCATCATAATTGGTCCATGTGCGGGAAAGCCACTTGCTGCCATCACTGGTGATTGTAAACGTCTGCTTGTTTAGCCCGGTACGGGTATCCGCGTCCGTCACTGTTTCTGCCCAACGATTTCCTGTTCCGGAACAATATTTATTTCGCGTCATAGAATGTCGTGCGGTTCCGTACTTTTGATCAAATGCATCGGTGGTGATAACAGAGAGTCCGTTTTCCGCCACAGTCCTGATATTCAACCCTGTTCTTATATTCGCGATAATTTTAGTGGTTGTCTTTCGTGCCAGCGTCGGATAAGCATCATTTTCCTGAACACTTAAAACCGGCACACCGTATTGTTTGTCATACGTAGTCACGACGGCATTGAGCTTGTTGGTCGTCACAGTTTGAATATTCAGACCATTGGCAGTATCGGCTGTTATCACCGTGTCCGTTTTTGCTGAATCGAGTAATCCATATTTATTTATCGTAATCGTATGCATGGCTGTGCCATACTGCTCATCAAACTTATCGGTCTCCACTGTGCTGAGCTCATTTTTTGAAAATGTCCAGATATTCAATCCATTTTGTGGATTCGCCTCGATTTCCGTATCCGTACACGCTGCGCCGCGCAAGCCAAACTTATTCAATACGCGTGTTTTTTTCGGTGTTCCGTATTGTTTATCAAACTCATGTGTTATTGCTGTGCTGTTATAATTGTCTGCCACGGTCTTCACGCTCAATCCGTTGAACGGACTGGCCGTAATCACGGTCGTCGTGATTTTTGTGCCTAACAAGCCATACTTGCTGTCTGTGCTCGAGTGCATTGGTGTACCATACTTTGGGTGAAATTGATCCGTCGTCACCGTGCTGTTAGCATTCTCCGCCACAGTCTTGGTATTCATTCCGGTGACCGGATTGGTCGTGATTGTCGTATTCGTGATTTTTGCACCGGTCAAGCCATACTCGTTTGTCGTTTTAGATTCCTTCGGCGTTCCATATTGATTATCAAACTCGTACGTCTCCACTGTGCTGAGTTCATTGACCGCCAATGTATTTGTATTCAATCCGTTTTTTGGATTGGTCTTGATTGTCGTATTCGTAATTTTCGTTCCAGTCAAGCCAAATTTGTTTGTCGCGATCGAATGTTTTGGTGTTCCGTACTGTTCATCAAACTCATCTGTTTCCACTATGCTGATAGCATTAACCGCCAATGTCCAGGTATTCAGTCCATTAAACGGATTGCTTTTGATTTCCATATCCGTATGCTGTGCGCCAGTCAAGCCAAATTTGTTGGTTGTAATCGAATGCTTCGGTGTCCCATACTGCTCATCAAACTTATCCGTCTCCACTGTGCTGAGCGTATTTTCCGCAAATGTCCAGGTATTCAACCCATCAAATGGATCAGTCTTAATCTCCGTAGACGTGGGCTGCGCACCGGTCAAACCAAATTTGTTGACTGTAACCGAATGCTTCGGCGTCCCATACTGCTTATCAAATTTATCCGTCGTCACCGTGCTGATATCATTTTCCGCAAATGTATTTGTATTCAAACCATTGAATGGGTTCGCCTTGATATCCGTATAAGTATTCTCTGCGCCGGCCAGACCGAATTTGTTAAACGTATGCGAGTGCCGCGGTGTTCCGTACTGCTCATCAAACTTATCCGTCGTCACCTTGCTGATAGCATTCTCCGCCACAGTCTTGGTATTCATTCCGGTGACCGGATTCGTCTCAATCCAAGTCTCTGTGTTTTGTACACCGATCAAACAGCGGCCCAGATTTTTTGTAAACGAATGTTTCGGTGTTCCGTATTCCTCGTCAAATACATCTGTTTCCACTTCACTGATCTTATTTTGTGCAAATGTCCAGGTAGTCTTTCCATCAAATTGGCTTGACTGGATTTCCGTCTCGGTATGGCGTGCTCCGGTAAGTCCAAAATTATTATCCGCTACTGATTTCGCCGCATTGCCTACATCCTTCACA
>JAIORK010000015.1 GCA_021108215.1 bacterium
GGTATATGTGCATGGGTCCGGCCGGACCGAAAAGATGGGCGGCTATGTCAATGAAGCCGGTGAGATGTTCCAGAATCAGTTGCAGGAAACACTCGCCGTCCTGCCGCCGGATGTGCGTGCCCAGGTCGAAGCCTATCTCAACGGCGAGCTGGAGCTTTCGGAATTGGATCGTCAGGGCGCAGCAGGACGTGCCCTGAATGAGATCGATATTGCGGATTACGTAGAACAATATCAGCGCAACGTAGGGGCGATTGATTCTGTAGGGGCGTATGGCAATATGCCCCTACCAAATCCTTATGAACCGGAAGAACCCGACCTCACCGACCGCGGCATGATCGGGCGTGTTCCCATGCCACCCAATTGCTATTGGGATGCCGACACACAAGCCTGGGTGGAAATCGGTGAAGGGAAAGCAGAAGGCGGAGAGATTGCGGGAGGAAAAGCAGGAGATGCAGGGGGTGAGGATGGGAGTGGTTCATCAAAGAAGAAAAGTTATGTAAAAACAGCTTTCAATGCAGTTACCAAGAGTATGTGGCCCATGAAGCTCATTCCGACCGATACCATTGCCGAAGCAGCGAACCGGGCAAAACAAAAGGGAGATTCAGGAGCAACCGCAGGTGAAGAAGGCGGACAAACGGGGGCTGGCGGCGAACAGACCAGAGCGGGTGGCGAACAGACTGGAGCGGGTGGCGAATCAGGCGGTGCTCTAAAAGATCGCTACGACAATGATACCACTGGTATCGAAGCATTTGGGAAAGGCTATGTCGAAGGAGCATTGGGAGAATCCCAGGAAAAAAATGCCTATCTACCCAATCACCGATGGGCAAATAAAAAGACAAAAGAATATCGGGAAAAATCTGGTAAATACAAAGACGCTTTGGATGAGATGGATGAAGAAGCCAGTAAGAAAAAAGGTTTGTCCAAATATTCTGAAAAAGCTAAAATTAAAGCTACCAAAGCAGCTGTTGTCGGTGCTGATTTATTAGCGGAAGCGGTATTGGACATTCCTAAAATTGGTCAAGACCTACCCGAAGCACTGGATAGCACCAAGGAAGCAAGTAAGAAATTAGCCAAGGGTGATTTCAAAGGAGCGTTACGCGACGGCGGTAAGGCATTGGGTATTGCCAGCCGCGAAGCCGGAAGATTCAGCATCATTGGCGGCATCTCCAAAAAAGCAGCAAAGAAGTTGTTGAAGAAGGGCGGGAAGGAAGTAGTAGAAGATGTTGGGGAAGCCGCGGGGAGAGAAGCGGCGAAGAAAGCAGGGGAAGATATTGCCAAACCCAGATTACCTAAATATAGCTCATCAGATGTGGGCAAAGTAAAAAAAGTCAATATTCAAATAGACGATATAACCGCTAATAGAGCTCTTGTTGGTAAAGACAATGGGAAAATAGCTGTGGTAGGAAGAGGTATGAAGGAACGCGTAAATCCTTTTGCTGAAAAAATAGGTGCTGAAACATTTTCGCCTTCAAAAAAAGCATTGGATTTATATAATACAGGTGATGGTACCGGAGTATTTCAGCGAGTTTGACCTCAAGCCGCATGTAAAGCTACTTTCGTGATGC
>JAIORK010000016.1 GCA_021108215.1 bacterium
GCTGTTCCGCTGTTCCGCTGTTCCGCTGTTCCGCTGTTCCGCTGTTCCGCTGTTCACCCCAACCCGCCGCCAGGCGGGTTTATGTATTTTAGAGCAGATAGAGAAGACGAGAACCTGTATATTTAGCTTAGATAAAATCACAAATACGGGTATTTAATTCTTTGAAAGAAAACAGGGATTGATAGTCAACCAAGCTTGCCATCGCATGCGAATGTAGTCTGAGACCGTTTTCCTCTAAAATAGCAATAGGATTTAACCCTCCGATTACCACAATCCCAGCCCGGCCTTCACTGACAGGAATATCCAACAACGGTTGACCGGGCCAGCCAATGGCCAAAAATCCGCCCAGACCGATTTTTTTTAATTGCTGCGCGAGCTTAATCACCTGATCACGGCTGTCTGCCGGAATTTCCCGGAAACCGGCGCCGATCCGTCCATTCCCAGCGGTTGTAGCCCCGATATAATCTGTCATGCCGCTGCGAATAAAAATTTCGAGCGGATCTAAAGTTGTGCCTTCATAATGAATAAGTTCAACAAATCTGGTAGGATGTTTATCCTGGATTTCTAAAAGTCCGCCGAAACGCGAGTTGGTCGGGATACCATGGGTGAGCAGAACGCCGTTTAAAGTAACCGAACAGACAGTGCCGATACCAACAAATCCTTCAGGCACGGATAGTTCTCCCACCCTCTCCCCGGGTCCGAACAGGGCCAGAAGCTTCCCCATGGCATAGCCGGCTTCAAACACGTTTTTAATTAAGGGAACGGATTGCAGGAGTTTGTCAATAGCCAGCATACTGATATTAATAACCACAGAACCGGATTTTTGCAATAGGTTAAAATTCATCTGGTAAGTCAGTTGATCGATTTTTGCCGCCATTAAACCTATTTTTTCGTATACCTTTGCGTTTGATAATTCTTTTACACCCAGATCAGTAATCCGGCGGCCCCGCTTACCATGGTTATTAGTCAGTCCTTCGCGGTCAAGTTTCATAAGATACAACCGAACAGTTCTTCCACTAATATCATACCCCATAGATTGGAGCTGACGCGTAATTTTGGAACTACTCAGGCATTTTTCGGAATCCTGAAGAATTCTTAATATGGACAGTCTTTTCTTCTCGGTTTTGTCACTCATGGGTAAAAATATATAGCTGAAAATATAATTTGTCAACCACATTATTGGCAATATTGCCAATAATGTGGTTGGAGCTACAATAAAAATTGAGTTTTTTTTATAAAAACAATAGTGTTATAGCATGACCTGCTTAATAGTAATTGGCAACAAAGTAATGGATTGTGCCTATCTTTTTTAGTTTATTGGCAAATATACCTAATACTCATAGGGATATTAGAAATATTTATAAAATATGTTAAATACCCAGATAATTAATTGACAAATAAATATTAGTTTGTAATCATAGGCACGCTGTTGCCAGTGAAAAAATATCTGGAGATATAAATTGGCAATAAGCAGCCTATTTAATTTTGAAGGGGGTTTAGTATGATTCAATGGCCAAAAACTAATGATGCAATAGGGACCGTAAATCGAGGAAACGCTTGTGAATCAGGATTATGTACTTTATGTCGAGCTGATTGTAAGGGGAAATGTGAAACCTGGCTTTCAAGCCTGAAAGGCCGTAAGCTTTTATATCCCAGAGATTTTGGAGTAATAACTGCCGGAAGCGCTAATACCACCCATGTTGGTGTATCCTATAATTCGCTGAGGATTAATGGGTATGTTTACGGTGCGAACGGTGTGCCCCAAGGTCTTTCGACCTCGGAAGATGACTGTGTTTTTCCCAATGTCAATACCGAGCTGGAATTTGGAACTGAGATAAAAACTAAAGCCCGTGTGCCCATAATGACCGGCGCTTTGGGTTCCACCTTTATTGCCGCGAAATATTGGGAGTCATTTGCTATTGGCGCTGCCTTGGTAGGATATCCCATTGTGGTGGGAGAGAACGTAGTTGGCGTGGATAAGGAATCCGAAATCAAAAATGGCAAGATTTCCAAGGCGCCGGAGCTGGATAGAAGAATCGATACCTTTTTGCGTTATTATGACGGTTATGGAGC
This sequence comes from bacterium, assembly GCA_021108215.1. Classification (NCBI taxonomy): domain Bacteria; species bacterium. The sequence continues at coordinate 2,074 of JAIORK010000016.1, forward strand.
AATTATTGTTCAGATGAATGTCGAGGATACCAGAAACGGCGTGGCTGAATACATTATTAATAAATACGGTGATAAAGTAATTATTGAATTGAAATGGGGCCAAGGCGCCAAAGTCATCGGCGGTGAAATCCAGGTTACTTCCTTAGAATATGCCTTATTCTTGAAAAATCGGGGTTATGTGGTTGATCCCGATCCAACTATTCCGGAAGTACAAAAAGCCTTTAAAAATAAATCCATTAAATCATTCGCGCGTCACAGCCGTCTGGGTTATACCAGCTTGTCCTCGCGGGATGAAGTGAAAAAGAGTTTTATGGATTCTGTCGCTTATTTACGCAAAATCGGTTATAAAAGAATTTCTTTGAAAACCGGATCCTACGGCATGGAAACTTTGGCCATGTCAATAAAATATGCGAGTGAAGCTAAGTTGGAGTTATTGACTATTGACGGCTCCGGCGGAGGAACCGGGATGAGTCCCTGGAACATGATGGAAAGCTGGGGTGTGCCTTCAATTCTCTTGCATGCCAAAGCAGCTGAATATGCCAAGCTGCTGGCTGATACCGGCGAAAAAGTCGTAGATCTTGCTTTTGCCGGCGGCTTGGCCAAAGAAGACCAGATATTTAAGGCGCTGGCTTTGGGCGCGCCGTTTACCAAATTAGTATGCATGGGAAGATCGTTAATGATACCGGCATATTTGGGAGCGAACGTGCAAGGCGCACTGAATCTGAAGGACAGAGAAAAAGTCCACGGTAATTGGGATAAATTACCGGCAGCGGTGGAGGAATGTGGTATTAAAGAGGATGAAATATTTGCCGGTTATTATGATGTACAGAAAAAAGTCGGTAAGGATGAAATGAAAAATATTCCTTTCGGCGCCATTGCCAGTTGGACCTTAGCGGATAAGCTCACCGCCGGTTTGCAGCAATTAATGGCCGGAGCCAGGAAATTCTCCTTAGCGGAAATAACCCGCAAAGAAGTTTTCTCAGCGAACCGCGAGACTGAAAGAGAGACCGGGATCCCCTTTATTTCGGACGCGGATGATGCTTTGGCAAAAGAAATCATCAGCGGTTCGGAAAGCAGGGCCGAAATTCCGGTAAGCAATAATTAATTAGTCTCTTATCTTTATTCTATGGCACTATTAAAAAGGCGGCAAGGCCATTCGGCCTTGCCGCCTTTTTAAAGAAAGGACTGTAGCTTGTTTAATATAATTTCCAAACATTTGATCGCGCCGGCAGTCTGCCGTCAGATCATCCGAAAATTCTCTGTGGGGATCCGGGATGGTGTTCGGAAGTTAGGATAGGGTGATATTTGAAACCTTACGATTCAACATCATCCCGCAAAATAAGTTAATCGGTCCCGGATCACGGATCAATTTTTCAGTGAATAAAGCGTAAAACAATGTAAGGATTTTGATGTTTTTCGGTCTCAATTTGTGGGGGATTGGCGGTTGACAGAAACCGCTGGGTATCACAAAATTGGGAGGTTGAAAATGTCAGAACAAGGAAGCATTAACATGGGTGAATTTAAAACAGTTGTTGAACACTTTGAAGAAAATCAAAAGAAGATGGCAGAAGTCATGCTGTATGAATTTAAAAATGCCGGAGAAGAGCGGCAATCGCTCAAAGAACAAGTTGCATTATTGCATGAAGGCCAAACAATGATTCGTTCAGAACTTCGTCTAAAACCAGGTTTTGAAGTGATAGAAGAGCTTGAAAAACGTGTAACCCGGTTGGAAAATAAAGTCGCCTGAAAGCCTGAAAAAACCAGCGAACATTTATTGATATATTAAAAATCCAGGGAATATAATAACCATGATCTCCGTAGGGGCGCGATTTATCGCGTCCGAATAGCATTTTAGAATGTTAGACCACGCCATGTTGTAAGGGCGAACCTTGTGTCCGCCCTTATGTTATTCGTAGGGGCGATTCATGAATCGCCCACAAGGGTACGAATTGTCAGATCAAACACAAATATGCACAAAAATTATTGCAATTTATGCGCATAGCGTTATTATAAATCCGTGGTACCAAAGTAATCGGAAATGGTGGGTTGGTCGAAAGGGAGGCGATAATCGGTTATTCTGACAACTGGAGTTTTCATAAAGCGGTCTACACAATAATAGAAATATTTTTCCAAGACTGGATAAGGCAAATAAATTGTAATGGGGAGTTATTTATGAAAAATTTATTTATGGTGGTTTGTTTATTTTTTTTATTGGCAGGTTGCACGGGGCCACAAGGGCCGACAGGGCCAACGGGTGATACAGGGGCAACAGGACCGACGGGTCCGGCCGGAACAACCTTGCTACATGAATATACGGGCCAGTTTGCAGCAGCTGGAAATTATACTTTGAACGTTTCTGAAATCACTGGAAAAAGAACGACTACTTTTGTAATGGCTTACTGGGCTTTTTCCAGTGTTCCCGATGTTTGGACACCTATGACTGACGGGTGGCTGGATTCATCTAATTCACGTATTTTTAGCGTATCATGGACTGCCGGACAAGTATATTTTTATGAAATGGATGCTGGTGATTATTATTTAGTTCAAGTATTTCAGCATAACTAAAATAATTTCATCATTGCTGTTTAATTGCCAGAATTTTGGGTATCTCCCACGTGGGAGAAGGAGTTCGAGTTTCGGGAACACCATAATTATTTCAATAAATTGATTTTAATTTTTCGTCTGTTTTTGCCACATACCGGCCTTGTTATTCCGGTATGTGTTCAGCCGGAGCAGTAAGATGAGATTAATTTGTCTTTCTACAACAAACACCTTCTATGTAAAATCAACATATAATATTGATTTTACATAGAAGGTGTGATACTGTAATTGTGCTATGAAAAACTATATTCCAAGAACAATTGAAAAACAAATCAAGTCTGCCGGCCGGGATTTTCCGGTTGTGGTATTAACCGGGCCGCGTCAGACTGGGAAGTCCACTTTACTTAAAAAACTTTTTTCTAAGTATACCTATATAACCCTGGATGATCCTTTGACAAGAAATCTGGCGCAGGAAGATCCGAAATTATTTTTAAGCCGACATCAGCATGTCATTATTGACGAGATACAGTATCTGCCGGAATTGTTGCCTTATATCAAAATCATGGTGGATCAGGATCGCAGTAAAAACGGCCGTTATATATTGACAGGTTCCCAATTTTTTCCGCTGATGCACGGTATTAGTGAGTCGTTGGCAGGAAGAGCGGCACTGTTTGAGTTATTGGGATTTTCACATCAGGAAGCGCCCTGGATTGATTATGATATTCCCAAATTCTGTTTTGCGGCTTTGTTTGACGGCTTTTATCCGGAAGTGATTGTGCATGGCGCCAATCGCAATCGCTTCTATTCGAGTTATCTACAAACCTACCTGGAACGGGATATACGTCAGATAACCTCGGTGCATGATTTAAAAGTCTTTCAGAATTATCTGGAATTACTGGCAGCACGTGTCGGTAGTTTACTTAACTTAAATGAAGTTAGCAAAGAATGCGGCATTACCTTTACCACGGCGAAACGCTGGTTGTCATTGTTGGAGACAAGCAGGATTGTGTATTTACTGCGTCCTTATACTAAAAATATTTCCAAGCGGGTTATAAAAAGCGCTAAATTGTATTTTTCAGACACAGGATTATTGGCGGCGATTTTGCGTTATCCGACTCCGGAAACCGTGCAAAGCGGGCCGCTATCCGGCAGTTTGTTTGAAAACTTTATTGTGGTGGAATTGCTGAAATACAAATTTAATCATAATAAGTTGTTTGAACTCTTTTTTTATCGTGATTCAAATCACAATGAAATAGATATAATCATTGATCAGGGGAGTTCGCTCCTTTGTCTTGAGATTAAAAATACATCAACACCTCAAAAAGAACACCTGACAACGCTGGCGCGATTACAACCGCTGATCAAAAATTCCAAGGCTTACCTGATGAGTTTTGCTTCTGAAGCGCAAGTATATTCCAAAACAGTAACCAGTATTCCCTGGATGCAATTATTTCAAAAGAAATATTTGTTGTAAAAAAATGGGTGAATTTTTGAACGGCGAGATGCCGGAGTTCAAATGTTCAAATAATAATCCGGGGATATACTCCGAATGACTGGATAATCATGTCCTCATCCCAACCTTTTGTATCTGGAAAACACTGGGATGATATTTACAAGGGTCTCTATCGACAGTACGCTTGGCTATTCTTCATCTTTTCAAATTATTGATTTTGATAGTGGTGGACGGAAAGATATTATCGTTTCTGATTTTTAGAAAAGTAAAATTTATTGGTATCAAAATACAGGGACGGGATTTGTAAAGCGTTTTGCAAAATTGTTTGATGAGCCGTTTGAGCGGTTTGTGTGAAGGAATAAGGAAATTTGATGCATTTTCCAGTATCCTTGCATTGACACATAATAAGCCGTTTTTTCCGTAGGCGTAAAACCTGTCCGGCGGATGTCGAATTAGAGCGGGGAAATTGAATTATTGCTCATTATACCTGCCATTGGCATACACCCCAAAGATGTAATTGGTACCTAATATATTATTTTGCAAATATTTTATACGAAGGATGAGTCTATATTATTATAGGTAGAAACCAGGTGAGTTACAGGTGTTTTTCCATTCAAAAGTCAATGGAGGGAAAAATGAAAACCTCCACGAAAAGAAAAATTTTTCTTTTTTGTTTTACAAGCAGCGGTGGATATCATTCCATATCAAGCCAGTCAGGATTATGCGCCCCATAGTAATGAGGAGCTTACTGAATGTGCTTTTACGACCAATGGCCACTAGTACAATACACTATAGGGGAGATAGGTAACTTGTATCCTCTTGGGGAGATGAGAACGTGTGTCTGTCTTTTAAGTGCGCATGGCGGTTTTTTATTTGGTCTCTACTGATAATAGGAATTATTGCCAGTCGAATTATGGCGGCATCTCCAACGCATACGCCTACCATGACAGTCACAGCCAGCCCCACCAATACTGGCGCGGATATTATCTGGAGTGATGATTTTTCAGGAGGGACACCGGGGATTCAGCCGTCAGGGTGGCAGGATGAGACGGATACTCCCGCTTTTAATGCAGAAATGTTCTATTCTTATACTGTGGCAAATGCGGCTTTAACCCGAACAGCAGAGGATGTCTGGGGAAAAAGCCTTTCGCCGGTGATTAACTGTGATGCTGGTTATTACAATGCTGTTGAAATTCGGATTGTAGACATCAATCCGCTGACAACCTGGAAGGTGGGAATCCAGGAAATTAATGGTGCTTGGCAACACCAAGATCTCTGTACAAGTAAAGATACAACCGGTACATTTATTTTTGAGTATGCTTCAGTCATGGGATGGAGCGGTACTAAAAATTTTTCAATTCAACTCACTATCGAAGGCGGAAGCGGTGATTATGTTGTTGTGGACTATGTGAATGTCCGTCGGCTACCTATCACGGCAACGCCTACACACACGCGAACCACGACACCCACGGTGACACCCAGCTTGACTCCGACGGGTCCTACAGATACACCCACAGCAACACCTACGGCAGCTGTTTTGACTGCTGATTTTTGGTTTACAGGTTTTGAGGGAACCACAGGGATACAGCCTTCCGGGTGGCAGGATGAATCCAATGATGGCTCGTTTAATGCAGAGATTGTCTATGCCAGTTCTCAAGAAGCGGTTACTATTGTACGCACCGCTGAAGATGTCTGGGGCAAGGTGCTCTCGCCGGCAATTTGTTGTGATGTGAATGCCTATCCACGGGTTGCGATCACCGTTAATGCCTTAAGTCCCACCACAAGTTGGAAAATCAGCTGTTTGGAATACGGCACCAGCAATCAGTGGGATCTGTGTACGAGTCAGACGGGAACGGGTGCGTTTGAATTCAACTATGCTCAAATCACAGGTCTGTTTGGTGAAAAGCAAGCTGTTTTCCAATTGATCATTGAAGGGGCAGCAGGGACTTGGGTGGAGGTTGATCAGATTCAGGTTATGGGGAATCGGCGTATGGATACGGATTTTACTCAGGTCAATGCTATTGAACCAGATCAGCTCAGCATTCAGGGGACGGTTGTAAAAATCAAGGGTGCTAATTATTATCCTTCGACCCATGGTTGGCAAAAAATGTGGCTTGAGTGGGAACCGGAATTAATTCATGCTGAGCTCGCGCGTACGCAGATGTTGGGGATTAATATGATCCGCGCATGCATTCATTATTCGGAATTTGGTGGTCCGGATGTCAAACCCGAGATGTTGGCTAGGATGGAGGAATTTCTCTACATTGCGGCCAAGAACAACTTACAGGTCGAGTTCTCATTTTTTCCTTACTTCCGTGACTATTCTCCGGCTGTGCGACAGGATATGAAAAATCATGTGGGTACAATTTTGGCGCGGTTTCAAAATGATTCGCGTATTTTTGGTTGGGGCATGACCAATGAACTGGATGTACACGTAGCTTTGCTCAATGGGGATATGCCGGCCCATTCTGATGCGCTGGATTGGTTCCATGATATGGCAGCCTTTATGCAATCAACAGATCCCAATCATTTGGTGATTGCCCCCACCTCGTGGCCGGATACCATGCGGAGCTTGGATCTTTCAATGATTGATGTTTATTCACTCCATTACTACGGCCCCCTGGAAGCCTATCAAGGGAATATGATGCGCACCCGGGTGTTGATGATACAACAGGATTGTGTAAAACCGATTTTGCTTGAAGAGTTTGGACTTGATTACAATACGAATCCTACAGAAACGGAAGTGAGCGATTATTTTACACTTGTTTGGGATGCGATTTATCAGACCGATATTGCCGGTGGTGTTGTCTGGATTTTAAATGATACGGAGCAAGACGGCACACCCCATCTATGGGGGATTTACACGGCCAGTGGCATCATGCGTGATGGTGTCGCAATTATCGCATCAGCGTATACTGGCAGTGATTTATATGCTCCGATTCTTGTTGGACGACCAGCCTCATCCGTACAAACACAATATCCGGTTTTTGATCAGGAAACCGTTTTTCTTAACAGCCAACTCCCGCAGGTAGAAGCTAAATGGACGCCGGAAGCAAACCGGGCAGATCACCAAGCACAGGATGGTGGTGTTTTGATTTATAACATTGTTCGCGGTGCGGAAACTTATGGCTATGGTCATATTAAAACCGTCTATGCGGTTGATGTGAATATGGATGAAGAAAATGATTTGAGAATCAATATCAAAGATCTGTTTGGGCGTTGGTATGCATTTTTGGGAAACACCCCAACCGGATATCAAATCCGTCTTCAATATGACTCGCCGGTGAAGGGGGCGTTTGTCTATAATCTTAAAGATTACGTACCGGATTCTTTGAAAAATGGTCAACAATACTTTACCCTCGCCATTGGTGGTGTGGAAGCGATGTATTGTATGGATGTTGCAAATGTGCTGGTGGAAAATGTGAGCGTGGCTGCAGGCGCAAGACCAACACCGGCAGCGACGCCAATCGATACATATTGGATGGAACAGTTCAACGGCACTATGTGGGTGCAACCAGAAGGTTGGCGTGATGAAACTGAGGACAGCACGTTTAATTGTCAGATTGCTTATTCTGCTGCATCCTCACATGCAGTAATCTCTCGCACTGCCCAGGATAGTTGGGGTAAAGTGTTTTCGCCAGTGCTTCAATGCAATGTTGATACTTATAATCAAGTTGAGGTCGTCGTGACAGATATATCACCCGCAGTAGTCTGGAGAGTCGGTATCCAGGAGAATGGTGGCAGCGGATCAAATTGGGATCTGTGTCCTGATCAAACCCAGAGTGGGACATTCCGGTTTTCCATCCCTGATGCAACCGGTCTCAGCGGTCAGCAGCAATTCAACATCCAGATGAGTGTAGTGGGTGCCAGCGGTAGTTATTGCGTACTGGATGCTATACGTCTCAATAGTGTGCCGTCGACGCCTACGCCAACCATGACCATTTCGCCAACCTTGACCGTGACGCCAACCTTGGCAGATACGGTAACAATAACACCTACTCCCTGGATGCCGGAAGGACAAGTTATGGCATATCCTAATCCGGCTAGGGATTATGTTAATTTTGCCTACACCGTGAGTGGATCAATCAAGACGGTGATTGATATCTACCAAGTGGCGGGTGAAAGAGTGGGTCATATTGTGGAGCATCATTACGCAGGTTCTGGCCAAACCGTGGTTACTCAGTGGCATACAACAGACCTGGCACCAAGCATCTATTTTAGTCGGATTGTGATCACAGATGCCAGCGGCAAGGTGATTCTGAAACAGATGAAGAAGGTCGCAATTATTAAATAATATTCGAGAATCAAGTGGTGAGATTGAAACGAAATCGAATCGGTGTTGGAGTTCGGATTTTTGAATAACACTCTAAAACATATGCGAATGACTAAATAATCATGCCCCCATCCCGCTCCCGAGTGGAGAGGGCGCATAGTAACTGCTTGTCAATTACCCTCAAAAAGATTACAATTTTGTGATTATTTAATAAACATATTAAAAAGGAACCGTGATGACAGTCTGTGATATTTGCAGCAAGCCAACCAAAATTGAGGATGGGTTTGCCCTGACAACCAAGCAAGTGGTGGAAACCCCGGCCTATTGGGCTGATATGATTGACCAACATAGTCTGGATGACACAACACTGCTGCTATACATCCAGCAGCAAGCCATCCAGGCGGCAGGTTGGCTGGTTTGCGTGGATTGCTCGGATAAATTTGAGTTTGATCACGGCCAGGCACGCCGCTTTGCCCGCGAGGGAATTGATCCTCAGGGAAGCGGTCCGGCAGATGTGAACCGTACAGCCGCTGCCGCAGCCCAGGCTTGGCAAGATAAATATGGTGAGTATCCTTCCTGGTTGAAATAGGAGACGTAGAGACGTTGCAGGGCTGTAGAGACGTTGCAGTGCAACGTCTCTACACGTATGAAAAGGAAATCCTCGATGACTCATATCAAACAACTGGTCAAACAACTTACGCAAGATCGGGAGTTTTCCAAGCGGATCGCGCATTACCGCTATCTTGATCCGGTGAAGGCATCCTACAAACCATTGGATAAGCAATGTCCCTCAGCGGTTCGCGCGGCTGTCGCAGAAATGGGGATTTCCAAATTATTTTCCCATCAGGTTCAGGCACTGGATTTGCTGCGCAAGGGCAGGCATGTCGGCATCACCACTCCTACGGCTTCCGGAAAAACATTGATTTATAATATCGCTGTCAGTGAGATGCTTTTGAAACATCCTGATGCGCATGCGCTATATTTATTTCCCCTCAAAGCACTGGCCCAGGACCAATTGAAAACCCTGAAGCTATTTTTTAAACAAATTGGCGGAGCAGGTCTAAATGCAGCGGTTTATGACGGGGATACGTCTGCGTCCATGCGCAGCAAGATCAAGAAAAATCCCCCACAGGTAATCTTTACCAATCCGGATATGCTGCATTTCGGTATGCTGGCTTATCCGGAAGGGTGGAAGACTTTTTTCAGCAAACTCCGGTATCTGGTGATTGATGAGGCACATACTTATCGGGGTGTTTTTGGTTCGCATGTCGCCATGATCCTGCGCCGTTTGCGCCGCTTCTGTCATGAAAAAGAGCTTACCGTGATTGCCGGCTCAGCCACCATGGCCAATGCGCAGGTGTTTTTGGAAACATTGACCGGGTTGCCATTTACCATTGTTGAAAAAAGTGGAGCGCCCCGCCAAGGGCGGCATGTGATTCTCATCAATCCGCTGGGGAGTCCCTACTCGGATGCCGCAGTGATTCTTCAGAAGTGTCTGGAGCAATCGGTCAAGACCATTCTATTTACCAAATCACGTAAAATTGCAGAGTTGATTCATATCTGGGTCAAGCAAGGCATGCCGGAATTTGCCGCAAAAATTGCGGCCTATCGCGCCGGTTATTTGCCGGAAGAACGCCGGAAAATCGAGCAGCAATTGTTTGAGAATAAGCTGGAAGCGGTGATCAGTACCAGTGCTTTGGAGGCCGGTATTGATGTCGGCGGATTGGATGCCGCCGTCCTGGTCGGATATCCCGGCACCATGATCAGTACCTGGCAGCGGGTGGGCCGGGCCGGACGTCAGGATCGTGATGCGGTGATGATTCTCATTGCTTTACCGGATGCATTGGACCAGTATTTTCTCCGGCATCCGGATGCGTTTTTTGATTCTAAATTTGAGAATTGTGTATTGGATCCCAACAATGTTCAGCTGTTAAAAAAACATCTTCCCTGTGCATCTGCGGAAATGGTATTGACAAAAAAAGATAAAATACTGTTTGGCGAGACAGCCTGGGAGAGCATGAAGGAGATGGTAAAGGAAGGGCTGCTCCACGAAGCAGCAGATGGCAAGCGCTGGATGAGTCCTCTCCAACGGCCCCACCGGCTCATGGATATCCGTTCGGTGGGAGCACAGTACATGATTAAACAGGACCGTGACGGCATTGTGCTGGGGAGTATTGATGAACCGCGGGTTTTCAAGGAATGCCATCCCGGTGCGGTGTATTTGCATGCCGGTGTGCAGTATGAGGTGGTCGGTCTGGATCTGGACAACAAGGTGGTTATGATTCGGGAAACCAAGGCGGATTGGTATACCCAATATACTGCCTCGGAAGAAGTGGCTATTTTGGAACTTGCCGAGACAGAGCAGGTGCGCGCTTCTGCTGAAAAATTTCAAGCAGGGCTGGTGCATGTACGGGTTACTGAAAAAATTGTGTCCTACGAACGCCGTCGGATGAAAGACCAGTCGCTGCTCTCGGAGCATAAGCTTGATCTGCCCCCAAGAGTTTTTGAGACCCAGGCAATTCTTCTCACCGTACCGGAGGTTTGGCGTAAGCGATGCCTGGATCATGCTATGGATTTTGGCGGGGGTCTGCATGCGGTGGAGCACACCTTGATTGCAGCCCTGCCGGTCAAAGTGCTGTGTGATCGTTGGGACCTGGGCGGGTTGTCCACGCTGGCCCATCCTCAGGTAAGCCAGCCCTGCATGTTTGTGTATGACGGTTTTCCCGGCGGCATTGGCTTGGTAAGCAAGGGCCTGGAAGTGTTGGAAAGCTGGATAAAGACAACCAAGGAAATGGTGGAGACCTGTGCCTGCGAGGACGGCTGCCCGGCTTGTATTCATTCACCCAAATGCGGCAGTCGCAATCAACCGCTGGATAAGCAGGCTTGTCAAATGATTCTAACTGCCATGACCCAACAGTTACCCGGCAGCCTGACCATTGCCAAGCACGGCGTGTTTTCATATGCACCGGTACAGACAGCCCGGAAAGCGGAACACCCGGCTGTGTCGGATCACACGGAGGTCATTGCACCGTACAAGCAATCACTGGACAAAAGAAAGGGATATCATATGCTGGTATTTGATTTGGAAACCCAAAAAAGTGCCGCCGATGTCGGCGGCTGGAACAATTCGCATAAAATGCGTATGTCTTTGGGCGTGGTGTACGACCATACCCAGGATACTTTCACGACGTATCGTGAGGAAAAAACCCAGGAACTTATGCAGCATCTGCTTTCCGCAGATGTGGTGGTTGGGTTTAATATTGATGGGTTTGATTTAAAAGTCTTATCACCTTACAGTCCGTATGTGGATCGGATGAAGACACTGGATATTCTCAAAGATGTGCACCGGGTCTTAGGGTACCGCCTCTCCCTGGACCATCTGGCAACCCATACCCTGGGGCGCGGCAAGACGGCGGAAGGGTTGCAGGCGATTACATGGTTTGAAAACGGAAAATGGGCCGAGCTGGAAGCTTACTGTCAAGCCGATGTGGCGGTCACCCGCGATCTCTTTTATTTTGGCATCAAATTCGGCTATCTTCTCTATGAACGCCGGGGCGAGATGCTCAAAGTCCCGGTGGATTGGCATGACCGTTTTCCGGAGATATTGGTGCCCTGAAAAATGACCTGCCAGGTGCTGCAAAAAAGAGCAACAAATCGGCCGGATGATAAAATCAGATTAACCTTTTTTTAAGGGAGTTTTCTATGGCGTTTACCAGTTGACGCTGGCAGGAATCCAATGGTACTATTTTTGAAAATAAACAAAGGAGCATCGCTTGTGTGGGCTTCACTCTATACACCGGTAGGAAAGCTTAAATATGAGAAGCTTAATTATCGTATTACCAAATTATCCACACTGTTGGAAGAACTCCTTGCTCAGGATTTCAGCGGCTATGTTGAAATTTTAGCGCCGCATGAACACGGGTTGATTGTTTTTTGTAATGGCCGTGTCTATAATTGTTTTTACGAGGGCACCGAAGACCTGGAACTTTCCCGGACGCAAATCATTGAACACTTTTTACGGACAGAGACTACTGAACGCGAAACGATTATCAATGTTGCTGAGTTGGACCCGCAAATTATCACAGCGCTAAGTGCACTGGAATCGCGGACACCGGCTCATCGTGAGCTGGAAACAGTCTTTCTGGACATGGGGAAACTGTTTGAAACATTTGCGCGCAAAAAATTTACCGGGAATCTGCGTTTTTACCGCATACGGAATAATACGCGTTTGGGAAATATTTTGCTGCGTCTCGAAAAAATTACCGCAGAACAGTTGCGCGATGCCATTCGGCTTCAGTTGTCCGGGGAGGGCGCGCTGCGTCTGGGGGATGCGCTCAAGCAGATCGGTGCAATTGATGAAAAGGGCATTGAAGAGGCGCTGGACCGGCAAAATGTCACACGGAAAGGTTCGGACCTGGAACTGGCGTTGGCTGTGTTTCATGCGGGTGAGTTTTTGGGAGGATACCGTTTTTCAGATAAGGCGTTGATTAAAGATAAACAGGAAGTTATCAAATGGCTGGCGGTTTCCGAAATATTAATGGATATCATTGACGGGGCATTGCCGCAGTTTTTGGATGTGAAAAGTATTTTGCATCCGGACACCCAGGCTGTAACCCAAAGAAAAGAATCCGCCCAACCGGTCTCCACCAAAGATACGGCTGTGCCCAAGGTGCCCTCGTTGTTGGATAACATTACATTGAAAAAACCCGGGGCTGATTCTGTGATCCAGGAGTTAACCCACGAGACTTTTATGCTCAAGGCGGATGATTTGATTTTGGATATTCATCCCCATCCTTCTTCACCTGTGGTGGAGGATGAAGAGGCAGCGGATAAAAATTTGTCCTGGTTGGATGAGTTGGTCAGTAAGCAGGAAAAGCAAGCGGCGCAATCCCGGACGCGGGAAAGTAAACCTGCCATCCCTGCCGGGCTTGCCAAAGCGGCGGAGTATATTATCACGACCAAAGTTGGGGAAGAACCAACCCCTATTTCACGAGAAAAAAAGCCGGATACCATCAAGCAGGAAGAAAAACCCGGAATTTCTGCGAAAAAAATAGTGCCCCAGGCGAAATCCCAGGACGCACAGGAATCAACGCCCCTGGCAGCAGAAAAAAGCGGATCAGCTATGGGAGAGGAACAAACAGCGACTGCGCCGGAGGCATCTGTTGCAGGCCCTGAAGGGTCGGAATTAAATGCCGGTGAATTCGCAATACCTGAAGTGTCATCCTCTCAAAAGCAGACCAACACGGATCCCGGATTGGCGGTTATTCAAAGTGTGGTCATGTCCCATATGGGGTTTTTAGGTCAGGCCCTGATTGATCGCGAAAAAAAGCAAATAGAAATCCCGGAAGGCCGAGCCATGAGTCCTTCCCAAATAAAAAGTTTGAACCAACGGCTTTTTCATACCACCAGTCTGGTGGTGGGGGAAAAGACGGCTGAGAGGATCATGATTGAGATTGAAAATGAGATTGGAGGCTAATCCGCCATGGAACGTGTTTTAACAGCATCGCAACATTTTCTATTTGTTAATGTGACCAGCTTTGTTGCCATTATCGGCGGGTTGACCCTCTGGGCGGGTTTTGTGGGCATGGGACTGGTTTCGCGGCGCTTTGAACAGGCGTATGGCGTGGTGACCCACTGGCTCTTCCAGATGATCGCACCGGCCGGGGTCTTTATTTACTTGCTGATGCAATCCATTGCCTCGCTGCGGCATAAAAATATGGGTGCGATTGAACTTTGGACCGGCTATACATTGTTGGTCTGGTCAGCGGTCCTTTGCATCTGGGGCGCTTACCGTTTTTTCAAAATTATTCGTCAGCTCGAACAGGAGCATGCATAATATGGGTGACTTTTTTTACCGCGCCAGTTTTTATCTTTATGAGATCAGTTTTCTGATGCTGGCAGCTGCTTTGTTTTATAACAGCATTTCGATGTGGAAAATCAACCGGGCACTGAAACACCCGCCGTACTGGATTTGGTCCGCAGCAGGCGCAGTACTCCTGGCAGTGTGCGCGATTAACCACTTTCACGTTTATCACCATCTCTCTCCACAATATCTCAAGAGTGCAGCCCAGGACCTTTTGATCCGGATGTATGTCCTCAAAACCGTCTCCATGTTCTGTATCCTGGGGGCCGGCATTTTCCTCGGACTCAGCAATTTCCTGTATATCCAAAAAATAAATCAAAAGTAATACTTGAAACCTCCGGAATATCCCCTAAATACAAAAAAAATATGCACCTGCGGTTTGTGAATATGCTGAAAAATAAGCTTGTTTCATGACTTTCGCAGTACCATTTTTAAAAAAAGTAAAATAAATGTTACAAATTTCAGCCTGCAACGTCCAATTATTTGATACAAACTAAAAATCTCAATTTGGTTGTTTTGTATCGAGTGTATAAACAATGCCTATTTTTTCGATATCGGTATTTAATTTGAAGTCGAGTTCATCAAACTGTACTAGGGGGGCACCATGAGGTTATCATCCAAATTCACATGTTTGACCAGAGTAGTTCTAGGAATTATCATTAGTTTTTTCATTTTCTTCAGCACGTCAACCCCGACACAAGCCGCTCATCCCGAGATTATCTATAGTACTTATTTTGGTGATAATGGTGATGAACGAATTGAGGATATTCATGTTGATAAAGATGGAAATGTCTATGTGGTTGGGTTCACAAGAAACTGGATGACAACAAAGCACAGTGGGCTTGTTGGACTGGATGACTCCTATAACGGTGGAGTAGATAATCAAGAAGGTTTTATTGCAAAGCTAAATGAAAACGGCGCGCTAGAATATTTTACCTATATTGGTGGAGATAACACAGATGCCCTTCATGCGTGCACAACTGATAGCCAGGGTTATCTATATATTACTGGCCACACATATTCAGGCGTGTCTGGAGATTTTAATAACCTGATTACTGAGACCGATGGTACGGGTGTGGCACTCAGTGGAACTAGAGACGGTATATTCATTAAACTGGCTCAGGATTATGCACCCGGACCTGGACCTGTATATCCAATATATGGAGCGTACTTTGGGGGATCTAGTTGGGAATATGGCTTGTGTATTCAAACTGATAATCATGGTGCAGCATATATTGGCGGATTTGGTCATTCCGATTTTCCTGTTTCACCTGGAGGGGTCGGCAATCCGAATAGCGGTGGTACAAATGCATTTTTTATGAAGTTTAGTCCCAATGGCGCTGCTGATTATAATATTGAATATAGTGGTCTCATCGCTGGAGATTTACATGAACCGGTTGATGATTTTAATGTTATTGATTATCAAATATTTGCTACTGGTCACACTCAATCTTGGGGACCCAATACCAGTGCAACCAATCCATTTCCCATTATCCCAGATGGTTCAACTCTCGATCGTGTCAATGATACACTGGGTGCGAATCAAGGGAGTGATGGATATTTTACAAAGGTCCATTCGGATGGTCTGTCGCTAATTCATAGTACGTTTATTGGTCCGGAAGAAAGTCCGGCAAGGACAGAGTTTGAAGGTATTCATGTGGATAATGACAATAATCCACTGGATGCAGATGGTAATGTTTTTATTGTTGGTTCTACTGAAGAAATCAATTGGAGTAGTTTTTATTCCATGCCCACAACGCATCAGGGAGGTCGCGATGGTATTGTTGTTAAATTGAGCTCGGATTATCAAACGATACTATACGCATCATTTATTGGCGGTACAGGCGATGATAAATGTAACGATATTGTCATGGATAATACTGGGAATTACTGGATCACTGGATTTACAAACTCTCCCGATTGGCCGAATCCCGGTGATGGGACTGGCGGTGATTATGATATTTTTGTCTTATATATGAATAAAGATGGCAACATTCTTTGGAGCAAACGCTATGGTGGAGACGCTGATGAGATGAAGGCTCATTTGGATGTTGAGGCTGATGTCGATGAGCGGGACAATACACTTTGGTTTTCAGGTGTGAGTCTTGAACCGACGAGTGTTGCTTACCCTACTGTTGCCAATGTCAATCCGCCTGTCAATCCGATCCAAAGCACTCATCTTAGCGGCCCGCCGCTTTCGACGCATACCGGGTCCTATGATGGTGTTATCACACATATTAAAGCCCCGGCAGTACCATTGCCGTGGAAAGATGATTTTATCGATGAAGACATTGGAGATGTTCCTGGCGGGTGGGAGCATAAAACTGATCATAATAGTAATCGGGCTATTTTTACAAATTTAGGAAGTTCACAAGCGCGGATTGAAGTAGCAGCAGGTGAAACCGAAGGAGATGTCAATAGCCGTGATATTTTATGTGAAAATGATATTCCTTGGATGCATATTAATGTTGATCAAATTGGAACAGGTGCGGAATGGTCATTGAAAATTTATCTCGAAGAGGATAATGACAATCCGGTTGATTTGATAACTGCGAACACCAAAGCAGGAATTCATGAAGTTAATTATGTTGATGTGCTTGCGAACCATGGAAAAAACTGGAACGGTCAATCCATAAGAATGGAGCTGACCGTTGCAGGTGGTGAAGGGAAATACATTGTCCTGGATTATATTAATATTAATACAAACCATTATTACGATAGCCTGCCTTGGGAGGATCACTTTGATAGCATGAATGTCGGTACTGTTCCAGATGGCTGGGACTATAAAGATGGACATGTGGCAGCTGATCAGGCTGTTATAACGTATGCCGGTAATTCTTTGGCGAAGATCAAGGTTCCGGTTGATGGCGGCGGTTATGTTGAAACTCGAAAATTTGTATATGACTCAAGCGATATCTATGGAAATGTGCAGGTTGATGTAACAGAATGCACTGCCACAAATTGGACTTTGAAATTAAAGAATCTTTCGACAATTACGGAGACGGATATTATCACCACGCAAACGGGTTCCGGCCAATTTAGCGGGACTTATTCAGCGGCAGATGGCGATGAACTTCGTTTTGTGTTATACATCACCGGAACTTCGGGAGACTATATCAATGTTGATTTTATTCGTGCTGTGAAATGGCAGATGGGATTGGAAGAACATTTTTTCCATTCGCCATCCGCAAATGGAACAGAACCGAGTGGTTGGGGAAGTGGGAAATATCAGTGTGATATGAAGTATAGTTATTCAGAAAATCCAACCTACGCAGCAATAACGCGGACAAGCGGTTCGGGATGGGGGAAAATTATCTCGCCTTCGCATACTGTCAGCACGACGAACCTGAATTATTTGGAAATATCAGTTGCTGATATTTCTCCAGATACATACTGGAGCGTTCGAGTGAGAAGAAGTGATGATAATAATACTTTGGTCATTCCGGATACCTTGGAACGTGGTATTTTCGAGGTCGACTATATTACCAGCGCTAGCTGGAGCGGACCACCCACTGTGACATTCACAATTGAAATTAATGTAATGGGTGATGTGGGAAAATATATTGTTGTTGACAGTATTAAAATTCGCGGGGCGGATGATGTAGTATTGAAAATTGTAGATTTTTCCTCTAGTGGTGTCAATCAGTTGTGTCCTTATACAACCAAGGCAAATTCCCTCCCGGATTTAATGCAGGGTGAGTCTTTGTATTTTGGTCACTTTATGTTGGAATTTGGAAGAGTAGGCTCCGCGTGGCGGGGTTGGAATGCTATGGGGCATGATCCAAATACCTTTGTTGATGGAGAACAAAGAGAGATAGCAGCAACCTACTATCCCTACAAGCATACAAGTCAAAAGCTGTTTCCTGAAACAGAAGCTGATTTGGTAGCTGATGAAGATGCACCTTATAACCAAAATAGTACTGAATTGGTTCAGAGGCATATTGATATTTGCAATATATTGGGCTTGAATGGTGCCATGTTTGATTTGGGTACTGCGAATGAGATTGTAGAGAGCTTTGAAGAAATCGGAGGTGTGCAACGAAAAGTATTGGAATTACAAAGCGGTTATGCTTGGCGCAAAGAAGTCTTTGATAAATACTTGGTCGCTATTAATGACAATCTGGCAGTTAATCCTGATGGTATCAAATATGTTATTCCGGTTTATGAAGATAAATCTCAATGGAAGTTCGTCAATCATCATCATGATAAAACAGGTTATGTAGACCGGGATGATACCGTTGCAAAAGCAAAAGCTGATTTAAGTGCCTGGTGGAGTATTATTAGTACGAGTTACGATAGTTTGTTATATAAAATCAATGATGGTGGTCAGATGCGTCCTGTTATTTATATGTTCTGCTATGAAGAAGAATCGCGATTTCCTTCCGATGACCACATATCTTTCCGGAACACACCAGATGGCCGTGGGATTACACGGTTGTCAGCGGTTGAACTCAAGGCTTGGTATGATGCCTTACCAGATCCCAAGCCTATATTGGTTACAAATATGAAGAAAACGAATTATCCCTATGATCCTGAAGAAATATATAATCCAGGAACAGATGATACAAAACTTTTTATGATGGAAGACGAAAATAACCGGTATAGTGATATTTTTGAAGGTTATTTCGAATGGCCTGAAATATTTGGCGGCCCGCACAGTCCTTATGATCAATATCACGATCTTACTGAGGAAATCAAACGGTGGAATTATAATAACTTGATCTCCCGTTATGACCTGGAGCTTGGTAAAATACGCTTCCTTGGAAGCGGTGCCTGGCCAGGATTTGATGATGAAAAAATAAAAAATTGGGGAGCAAATGAATGGCGGAAAATCCCCAGACGTTCGACTGCTACTGATACTGGAATACCATACATCTATACCTACAATTATCATTTAGATCGTGTTAAGAGCATGGATGTGCCGGTCAAGCAGGTGGTAACGTTCAATGATTGGTGGGAAGGTGCCAATGTCGAACCATCAGTTGATTTTTATGAAAAATATGCTTCTGGCGGAATATGGGGAGCTTCTGCCAGTCAAAATGAAACAATGAGACGGTTGTTCCAGCCTGTGAATAATGCGCGACAAAAGATTGACGAGATGAAGACCGGTTCATCAAGCTCGGTCAATACTGATCATGTCGTGCTGCCTTATTGGGGCTATACAGTTCGCAAAGGGTTCCCAGGTGATGCGGTCGTACAGCAAGCAGCTGATGATGCTAGCGAGGATATTGCGCAGGGAAATTATGTACAAGCAGAGACGGATCTTCAGTATTTTATTCATTCAATTCAGTCGAGAACACCGACGCCAACAATGACTCCTACGTCAACAACTACGATGACATCTACAGTCTCTCCGACAGTGACAGTGTCGCCGACGATTACACCCACACCGGATTATGCTTGGTCTGAGGGTTTTGTTGGAGGCGTTGCGGGGAATCAGCCCGGCGGCTGGGAAGACGAGACCGACAATAGCAGTTTTAATTCGGAAATTTATTATCTAGCATCGAATTCTTATGCTCAGGTTTCACGTACGGCGGATGGTACTTGGGGTAAAGTGTTAACCACTGGGATTAATTGCAATGTGGATACATACCCCATGGTTCAAGTGAATATCAGTGAGATCTCTGAGGATACAACTTGGAAAATTGGTATCCAGGAGACTGAGGGGAGTTGGCAGTATTGGAATATTAGTTCGAGCATGCAAGATACCGGGACGTTTAGTTTCAATTATCAAACAGTCACCGCTTGGAGCGGGACACATAACTTCAGTGTGACAATTATTGTTGAAGGCGATCCAGGGAAGTATATTCAGTCTGATTTTATTAGGGTCCGTCGAACTGTCGCTACCCAGACACCGACGGCTACTGTAACGCAAACTGCTACTGTAACACCAACTGCAACCCCGGCCAATGTGTACTGGACTGATTTCATCGGCACCGCCGGGCAGCAGCCCGGTGACTGGCAGGATGAGACGGACAACAGTGCTTTTGACTGTGAGATCAGCTACAGCACCACCAGCAGCATCGCGGAAGTAGAAAGAACAGCGGAGAGTGGTTGGGGCAAGGTACTTTTTGATGCCATGACCTGTGATGTGGATGTCTATTCCTTCTTAGAGATCAAAGTCACCAATGTTGATGCCAATACCAGCTGGAAACTGGGTATCCAGGAAGCTGAGGGAAGCTATCAGTTCTGGGATCTCCATGCCTCGCAGACCGGCACGGACACATATCACATTGACTACACCAATATCACGGGCTGGACAGGTGTGCATACCTTCCAGGTGCAGATCACAGTAGAAGGCGGCAGCGGTACTTCCATCACTGTGGATCACCTGCGTGTAGGCGGCGATGAGACCGCGCAGGGCGGCGTTGTGATTGTAGTGGATACCGCGACCCCAACAATTACTCCGACGATTACAGTGAGCCCGACCAAGACACCGACGCAAGTACCTGCAACAGCAACCCCGTCGCCGACAAAAACAGTGACCGCGACTCCGACACCATGGATGAAAGCCAAGGATGTGATGGCCTACCCGAATCCGGCGCGTGACAAGGTGAATTTTGCCTACACCATCTCCGGTCAGGCCAAGGTTGTGATTGACATCTACAAACTGACCGGCGAGCGCGTGGCGAATATCACCGAGCATGTGGATGGCGGCACAGGCCAGACTCTGAGCACAGCTTGGAACGCAGTGGATGTCGCGCCGGGCATCTACTTCTGCCGGATCGTGATCACGGACAACAGCGGCAAGCAGGTATTCAAGATTATGAAGAAGGTCGCATTAATCAAGTAGGGAATGGTCGCCCGGCATTCGCCCGGCAAGCTGACCATTCCCTACGACCACGTTGGGTGCATGGCGGAAATGGTAGGGGCGACCGGCCCCGACCGGAGGGGGGATCGTACGGGACTTCCTTCGGTCGCCGGTCGCCCTTACGCCAGACCGACGATCATACCTCCATAAATCATGTGTACGATTGACTGTACTATTACTTGACGATAACCTCTAGGCTTGGTACACTATTAAGTGTACGATGACTACACTATAAGAGGTTATTATGTATCTGCCAAAATACAGCCTTACCGATCATTTGATAAGAAAGCTTGAGTCTATCGCATCTTTGAAATCGAAAATCGAAAGCTCCTTGGTGGGCGTTGGCTGGATACCCAAATTGGTAAAAGATGCGCTGTTGAGATTAACTCATTCTTCTACTGCCATAGAAGGAAATACACTTTCCTTAAAAGAAGTCATGTTGCTGTCAGATGGAAAGGACATCTCCTATAAAAGCCGGAGGGAAAAGCAAGAGGTATTCAACTATCTTGAATTAATGAAATATATTGAAAATAACGCCGCGCATAAGGAATTCAAGGAAAGTGATATTTTATGGATGCACTCAATTATCGGCAAGAAAAATGTGTTGGATAGGGAACCGATCGGCAAATATCGAAACTATCAGGTGTATGTCGGTGAGTATAAGCCAATGAGCAGTTCGCGGGTGAAAAAAACGATGGATGATTTGTTGGTGTGGAGTAACCAGGAGGGTATTAAGAAGTCACCCATCATTTCATCAGCAATTATTCATTACAGATGTGAAACGATACATCCGTTTGGTGACGGCAATGGGCGATTGGGAAGAGCCTGGGCGATTTGGGAATTGTATAGAAGGGGATTTGATACGAACCATATATTTGCCATTGATGAAATATACCTGGAAAATAAAAAAAAATATTACAGGTCTTTAGCAAGACATCAAAATAAAGGCGAGAATGCGGATATAACCGGTTGGATTGAGTTTGTGGCGGAAGCCATTGAGTGGTCTTTGGAAAGAACATGGAAAAGACTGGATAAGGTAAGGATTGATAAAAAAATAGTATTAACGGAAAAACAAGAGACGCTGTTGGCCATGCTGAGAAACCAGTCAATGCACATTCAGGATATCATGAAGGAATTGGGTGTGACAAAGTCAGGGGCGCATGCCATTGTTAAGAACCTTTTGGAAAACAGCTTGGTTGAAAGACAAGGCGGGTATCGATCCGGGAAATACCATTTGATAAATTAATGGTCGCGATTATTCCCAGCAATCTTTGCACCACGGAGACGCAGAGGGCACGGAGAAATACATTGGAAATAAAAAGCACGTGGGAGAGGGGAATCTCAACACGTGTTTTTTATTTATCGTTTAAATGAACGACAATATGATAAAATAAAAAAATATAAAGCAGAATTACCGAATCCTGCCATTTCCATCGTTTTTCCCTGGGGTTTCAAATTCATTGAGAAAAGAGTTGCTATGGAACCGCTTACTGTTCAAACCCTGCAAATGCTCCGGAAACATGATCAGATTGCCCTGATTTGGAAAGACCAAAAAATAACCTACCAGACGCTGCATGAAAAAATCACCGGCTATGCGAGTTTGCTGGATAATAAACCGTGTACCAAAGTCGCGATCTTTGCGGAGAACCGGCTGGAATGGGTGTATGCTTTTTATGCCGGGTGGAAAAAAGGTTGTATTAATATCCCGATTGATGCCATGTCTTCGGCCGATGAAGTCGCCTATGTTCTGGAGGATGCGCAGCCGGAGATTGTTTTTTGTTCGGAAAAAAGCCGGGTGGTGATGGAACAGGCGATCAGTCAGAGTCCGCATAAACCCCACATGTATGTTTTTGAAGAAATCTCCGCAGATCCGGGACGGAGTGAGGCCGCAGCCCCGGATTTTCCGGAAGTGAAGGCCGATGATACAGCGGTTTTTATCTATACCTCCGGCACCACCGGCAGCCCCAAGGGGGTTATGCTTTCATATAGAAATCTGTATACCAATATCAATGATGTTTCTCAACACATCCCGATCTATAAACCGCAGTACCGTGTCATGGTCCTTTTGCCCATGCATCATATTTTACCCTTGCTGGGTTCCTTGATTTGTCCGCTGTATGTCGGTGCCACAGCGGTGATGTGCCCGTCACTGGCATCGGAAGACGTCCTGGCAACTTTGCAGGACCACAAGGTGAATATTATCATCGGTGTGCCGAAATTTTATGAAAAGATTCGTAAGGGAGTTCGGGATAAAATCAATAAAAGTATTGTGGCCAAGCTGGTGTTTAAACTGGCGGCATTGATCAATTCACCGGCGCTCTCAAAAAAAATATTTAAACAGGTCCATGCCAAAATGGGTGGAGAAATAATGTATCTGGTTTGCGGCGGTGCAGCCATTGATCCGGAGACCCAGCGCGATTACCGGACACTGGGATTTGACATGCTACTTGGTTACGGCATGACCGAGGCAGCACCCATGATTACATTTACCCGGCCGGGTACCGGCAAGAGCGGTGCATCCGGCCAGTCCCTGACCTGTACCACTGTGAAAATCGAGCAGGGTGAGGTCTTGGCCCAGGGTGCCAATATTATGCAGGGCTATTATAACCGGCCGGAAGAGACAGCTGAGGTTTTAAAAGACGGTTGGCTGCATACCGGTGACCTGGGGCAGCTTGATGATAATGGTTTTCTGACCATCACCGGCCGGAAAAAAGAGATCATTGTGATTTCCACCGGAAAAAACATTAATCCGGCTGAGGTTGAGGCGAAACTTAAAAAAATAAATTTCTTGATTACGGAAGTGGGGGTCTATGCCCGGGGCGATTTGCTTCAGGCCGTCATTTTTCCTGATTTTCAGGCATTGCACGATCAGGGTGTGGTGAATATTAAGGAGATGTTTTTTTCCAAAGTGATTGACCAGTATAATAAAAATGTCTCGGATTACAAGCGGATCCGCAATATTGGGATCTGTAAAACAGAATTGCCCAAGACCCGGCTGGGTAAGCTTAAACGCTTTGAACTGGAATTCATCATAGAAAAGGGGAAAGAGAGCAAACGATCGGCTGTGCCGGAACAAGAGTTTGAAGAGCTTTTGGTGCTAAAGAAATATCTTAAGGAGCAGACCCACCAGACGATTTATTGTGATGATCATTTGGAGATTGATCTGGGACTTGATTCTCTGGACCGTGTCAGTTTGCAGGTTTTTTTGAAAAATACGTTTGGAATTGATGAGCAGGAAAATATTTTTCTGGATTATCCGACAGTCGGCAAAATGGCGGACTTTATCCGGGAAAATAAAAAGAAGATAACCGTGGAAGCCATCCAATGGGGGGATGTTTTTAAAACAAAGCTTGCGGTCCGGCTTCCCCGGACCTGGCTCACGCTGTCGGTCATCCGGGTGTTCGGGGCCTGGTTTTTGTATATGTATTTCAGAGTCCGGGGTGAAGGGATTGAGAATCTTCCGGACAAGCCCTGTATTATCGCGCCCAATCATCAGAGCTATTTTGACGGACCCTTTGTGGCCATGTTTTTTAAATTTAAGTTTTTGAAGCGTACTTATTTTTACGCCAAAGCCAAGCATGTCCGGTACTGGTGGCTCAAGTTTCTGGCCGGAACGAATAATATTATTATTATGGATATTGATAAAAATTTAAAACTTTCGATGCAAAAAATGGCAGAGGCACTCAAACGGGGGAAGAATGTGATTATTTTTCCCGAAGGAACCCGTTCCCGGGACGGCAGGATCGGAGTATTCAAAAAGACTTTTGCAATTCTTAGCCGTGAACTCAATGTGCCGGTCGTGCCGGTGGCCATTAGCGGTGCCTATCAAGCGCTGCCGGCGGGCAGTGTTTTTCCAAAATTTTTTAAACCCATTCGGGTCCGGTTTTTAAAACCGGTATATCCTGAACGTTTTTCCTACGAAGAGATCCGGGAAAAAGTGCTGACGCTGATACAGTCAGGGATAAAATAGGGGTTTAGTATTGCTTTTTTTGAATAATTGAAATAAATTACCGTGCAGCGACGTCTCATTTATATTGAATCCAAGCGGCAAAAAAGTAAAAAAAAATCATACTTTTTTAGGCACAAATCAGTCTAATCAATAGGCAATGAATACTTCAGGTATCGAGAAATAGATTTCAGGAGGCCTTATGAAAATAAAACAGTACCTTCCGGTTTTATTCGTGCTTTTATTCAGCAGCATGACCGCGTCAGTTATGGCAGCCACTTTTTGGCAGGATGTTTTTTCCGGTACTGCCGGAGAGCAGGTCACCAACTGGGCGGATGAGGATCAAAATTCAGCTTTTAATCTTCATATTAGTTATTCAGATACCGAATCATGGGCAGCAGTAACCCGGACCGCAGAAAGTGCCTGGGGTAAGGTATTGTCACCCAACCAAACTGTGGATGTGGATATTTATCCCATGGTGGAGATAGTGGTGACCGGGATCTCGGCCAGCACTGGCTGGCGATTGGGTATTCAGGAACAGGAAGGCAGTTATACGCATTGGGATGTCTCCGGCGCACAGAGCGGGATGGGCACGTTTCAGTATGATTTTGCATCAGTCACCGGATGGAGCGGGACGCATACTTTTAGTGTGGAAATTATTGTAGAAGGGAATCCCGGAACCTATATTGAAACCGATTCAGTGCGGATTTACGGCACTTCTTCAGGTACACCGACAGATACACCGACACTCACCATGACCATTACACCCAGCCCGGTGTTTTCGCCTACCCTCACTGGCACACCCTCTATGACTGCCACGATTTCACCGACCCTGGATCCCGGGGCATCCCCCACTCACACGCCAACCCCCTCACCAACTGCGACTGCGACAGAAATCGCAGGAGAGTTTAATTTGTGGTTGGACCATTTCACCGGCGGCACGGCCGGTAATCAGGTTGCCAACTGGGAAGATGAGACCAACAACAGCGCGCACAATGCCGAGATTGCTTATTCGGACAATACTACCTGGGCGGCAGTAACCCGCACAGCGGATGCGACAGGTTGGGGCAAAGTACTCTCACCTAATCAGAGTGTGGATGTGGACCTGTATCCCATGGTTGAGATTGTGGTGACCGGTATTTCAGCCAGTACCAGTTGGCGGTTGGGTATCCAGGAACAGGAAGGAAGTTATACGCATACTGATCTTTCCGGTTCGCAAACCGGTACCGGGACATTCCAATATGATTATGCTGTAGCAACCGGCTGGGCCGGATCGCATACCTTCAGCGTGGAGATTATTGTGGAGGGCAACGGCGGAACCTATATTGAAGTGGATTCTGTCAGGGTTTATGGGACAACTCCGCCACCCAGCCCGACCGTGACACAGACCCCGGATTTGATTAATACAGCGACGATGACATCCACTATTACACCGACCGCAACCATGCAGGTGACCACCGTGGCCTGGGAAGATCATTTTGAAAGTGGTGTTTCCGACCAACAGCCGCCGGATTGGCTTGACGAATCTGATGATTCAGGATTCAATGCAGAAATTTTTTATTCCAGCACGCCTTCTTGGGTGGCGGTGACCCGTACGGCGGATGACATGTGGGGTAAGGTTGTACGAATGCAAAATCTCGATGTGACCCGCTATCCAATGCTGGAAATATCTGTTACCGGTGTATCGAGCGGTGCGAATTGGAAAGTGAGAATCCGGGAAGGTTCTGATTACTATGATTTGGCAACCGGAACCAATGCAACTGGTGTTTTTAGTCATGATTATGCCGCAGCGACAGCATGGAGTGGGGATCATGCGTTCCAGGTTGTCTTGGTGGTGGAAGGTAGTCCCAGCGAATATATTGAGGTGGATTATATTCGGATCTACGGGTTTGATATGCACTATACACCCACGCCCTCACCAACGTATACCCCCACACCGACCAATACACCGTTTGTGGATGCCGAAGACTTCAAGGCTTATCCCAATCCGGCGCGTGATCTGGTTACATTTGGATTCGTGGCTGCGGGAAGCGTGAAAGCTACGATTGATATCTACCGCACGACAGGTGAACGGGTGGCGCATATTGCGGAAGATAAAGTTGGAGCGCCGGGCCAGGTGTTGGAAATAGCCTGGAATGCGGTCAATGTGGCGCCGGGCATTTATTTCTGCCGGATGGTGGTTGTGGACAGCAGGGGTGTGAAGGTGATTAATGAAGTGAAGAAGGTGGCTATAATAAAATGATGATTGCATCACGCAAAGCCGCGAAGAAATGAAAAGGACGCAAAGTTGGATGGAAGGGTTTTACCTTATTTAGTGTTTTGGCGTGAGGCACTTAAATATGGAGCCCCACGGGCAAGCCCGGGGTGTTCTGCGGAGCGGGATAGAAACACAAAGCAAGGAAAAAATCCAGAATGAAGATTCATCTTTGCGCCTTTGCGTGTGGCATTTGCATTGAATGAATTGAGGAGGTTTTCAATGAAACAAAATCACATTTTTACGATCATTATTATGGCGGCACTGCTTGCCGTCAATACCCATGCCGACCAGACGGATTTTTCCGTCGGTGAGGTGGGGGCGGCCGAGCTGGGGATCGCGCTGGGTCCCAGGCCGGTTGCCATGGGGGAAGCATTTGTGGCCAAAGCGGATGACGTCAATGCCACTGCCTGGAACCCTGCCGGACTGGCCCGGATGGAACAATATAACATTGGGTTTATGCATAATATTTATCTTCAGGACACCTCTTTGGAATATCTGGCCTATACGCAGAAATTATTAAAAAATTCAGGGATCGGTGTCAATCTGACTTATATGAATTACGGAATTTTTGAAAAACTGGAAGTGGTCAACGGCATTCCTGAATCCAATGGTGAGTTTACTCCTTATGTCATGACTTTTTCCGGCGGCTATGGACAGCGGATCATCGATGATCTGGCTGTAGGCGCTGCTGTGAAATATTATAGCCAGACCATTGATTCAGAAAATTATACTGCGTTTGCAGTGGATATCGGCGGTTTGTACAAGACCCGGATTGAAGACCTGCAAGTCGGACTGGTGGTGAAAAATTTGGGAACACAGATCGGGGAATATTCCATTCCTATGGAAGCCACTGCCGGGGCTGCGTATGTTGTTCCGTTTCATTTTTTTGGTCAGGATGTTTGGAATGTGCTGCTGGATGTTAATCTGCCGTTCGGTGACAGCACGTATACTGCCGTGAATTTGGGGACAGAGTATTGGTATGCTGAATACGCACTGCGTGCCGGGTATAAATTCAAGGAGCAGGGTGCCCTGGGCGGCGTGTCCGGATTGACGCTGGGATTCGGTATCAAAGGCAATATGCTCAGTCTCGATTATGCCATGGCATCTTACGGTGAACTGGGCCTGACCCACCAGTTTGCGGTTGGCGTACATTTTTGATATAGGAAGCATATAGTCAAGCCCCCTGGGGTTTTCTCAGGGGGCTTTTTTTATTTTTGCAAAATGGCTATAAGTCCAGTCTTTTTTGAATCAAAGTATTTGTATGTCAATCCATATCGTATTACTATTTATAAGGCGTATAGCGAAGATGTTTGAGACAGCACCCGGGGGGCTGAATTAAGCGTGAAGAAATTTTTCTATCTATTTTTGATAATGAGTTTGGTATTTATGTGCCGGCCCGCGCTCGGGTACCAGTTTGGCACTGCCTGGGATGAATCCGAAAATGATGGGACACCTACGGACAATATTTACCTGGACGACCAGCACGACCGTGGCGTAAATTTCCGCAATGTGTACATCCGCTGGAATAAATTTGAAAACATAGGGGACAATGTCTGGGATACCGATTATATCAACCGGAAAAAAGCGGAAATTGTAGCGTATGAACAAGCCGGATTCGATGTTATTATCCGGATTAATTTTTTCCCGGTTCCGGAATGGTATTTTTTTGCTTATCCTCAGTCCCGTTTTAAAAATCAATATGATGTGGAATGGAAACCAGAAGAGCGCGGCTGGAATGATGACGAAAGGGACACAAGCGCGGTCAGTATCTGGAACAACGCTGTTACCAATCCTTATCAAGCTCAGCTTGATGATTATTTATCGCAAGTTTTTTCAGAATTAGGAACCGATTTCTGGGCGGTTTATTTATCCT
Organism: bacterium; assembly: GCA_021108215.1. NCBI lineage: Bacteria > bacterium. Next base: position 31,091 of record JAIORK010000016.1, read on the forward strand.
GCGGGCAGTATGGCGAAGTATCTTATCCAATATTGGTTGCAGCTGATGGTGATACCCGTGGGGCGGATTTTTTGGGAAACACCAATTGCTATTGGGCCTGGGATGTTAATGCCCGTGCCTCGCTGGCTGCCACGTATGTCGCTGACCCACGTTTGACGGATATTCAAAATTTTAAACCCGGGCTGCCCGGCGGCAAAGACCCCTATGCCGGGGAACGGTTGGTTAATGGCGGGTTTGAGGATACCGATTATCTTGATTTGCTTGGTTCAGACCAACCCCGGGCGATCGCCAATTGGCGTCATTCAGCACAGATAGCTTCAGATAAACCCGGAAGCTGGCAACCGGAAATCCAAAGCACAGACAGTCAGTCAGGAAATCAGCATCTGCGCCTAAACGGCCAAGGTGGGAACCAGTACTACCTGCGCCAGCGCGTCCCGGTGGTCGGAGGGCGGCCGTACACGTTTGAAGGCTATATGAAGGTTTCCAATACGAGCCAAGGGATGCTGCGTATTCAACAGCTCAATGCTTCAGATGCGGTGGTGGACACCCTGGTTTTATTTTCGACAGCCGAGAGCTGGACACATGTGTATCAGAGCATCACCATGAATGCAAGCACGATACGAGCCAATATTGATGTTTATCTGGACACGGGAAGTACGCTGGTTGAATACGATTCGATTTCTTTACACGATGCCCAAGTGACAGACCATTATGCCGCAGAGAAATTTTTGGCTTGGTACTACACATCTTTGGCAGATTATATCAATTGGCTCATTCCCACTGTGCGTATGTACTATCCCGCCGGGCGATTGTTTCTCATGGGCGGCGGTTTTTCCAGTATGGCGGGTGACATTGAGGATGAAATTCAGCAGGACATTATGGGGAATAGTAAAAATAATCACTGGGTGCAACGCGGGGCAGCGCCGGACCGGTATTTGACAGGGATTCTACCAGGCAACCGGACCAATTTGTATTTTCTCAACACTGCGCTGGAACAAATTGATCAAGGGAATGGTGAAACCGCCTGGGAGACGGGTCCCTTGTATACGGATTTTTCAGCACCCCATTATTTTGCTAAATTGGCGGATATTTTTGGGTTGAGGAAATTTGGGGAAAATGCAGGCAACAATGATTATTGGGAGATGTCACGCGCTTTTCAAAATATGCAGGACTACGCTTATGAAGGTCTGGCCTGGGCCAAGCCGTATGAGTTGTACCAACCTTATCTCAATCGCGCTTCGCTCAAAGATTACGCTGAGTTTATCACCGCCTATGGCGGACCGGCTGCCAAACAACCAACCGGCGGCAGCATTCTCCCGATTGTGACCGGGTGGGAAGGGGATGCTGAACCGCGCGGCTATGATAATGTTTATAACTGGATCACTGATGTGGAATCCTATAATACTGCTGAATATTCCATGCCACTGTGTACGCGGGCGCAGCCGGATTTTAATCAATACAATCCTGTTACGCCCTATGCAGATTCACAGTATTATTTACTTGTGGCAGGCAAAGTCACAAGTGGCGCCACGAGTCCCAATTGTTACTACTGGCTTTTCAATGATGTGCTGATTCCTTATCATGATATTACAATTCAAAGCGGCACAAAGCTAAGTTATTGGATTTATCCTTACGATGATTCGGGAGATGCTACGGATGGCAACCGTTGTGTGGCGATTGATCTTATTTTTTCTAATGGCTCAGCATTGCGCAATCATCCGGAATTGACAGACCAAAATGGTCATCATTCACATCCGGCACAAAGGCATGATCATCTCGTACCTAATACCTGGAATTATGTAGAAATTGATTTGTCCGCCATGGCGGGTCAAACCATTCAGCAGGTCTGGGCGGTTTTTGATGATCCCAATTATCTCAGTCACGGGGAAAAGTACCGCGTGTATATTGATGATTTACGCTTTGCCGATCCATTGAAAGCCACGCCGACCGTGACACCGACACCTGTACACAAATATCCGCTTGGTGCGGCAGTGCCTAATCCTTTCCTCCCGACCCTGGGGCAGACGCTGGATTTTGGTGTGGATGCGTATTATTCGGCGGGGACAGCCTATCAAATTAAAATCTTCAACTTAAACGGTAAGCTTATAAAAATCCTGGACAATGCCGGGCAATGGGACGGACGCAATCAAAATGGTCGCTATTGTGAAGGCGGAGTGTATTTTTATCAAATCAAAATTGAGAACCGGACCATTCACGGAAAAGTAGTCGTCCTAAAATGATGGAATTCCGCAATTGTTTCCTCAAACAGAATTTTCAAGTCATTGTTTTTCTTTTTCTGACAACAATTTTATTCAGCGTGTCGGTGGGTGCGTATTTTATCCCGGCCGGATTGGGGGTAAGACCGGCAGCCTTGGGCGGCGCGTTTGTGGCAGTGGCAGATGATGCCAATGCAGTATTGTTTAATCCGGCAGGATATGCCGGTCTGGAGAAAATCGAGATGGTCAGCATGTATTCTGAACTGTATGCCGGATTGAACGCCCGGCTCTTTACCGGAGAGCTTGACCGTACCGGATACAATTTTCTATCTGTTGCACTTCCATTTGGCCCTGAAATCGGCACGGTTGGCCTGGCCTGGATCCAGCTTGATTCTTTGATCTATACGGAAAATGTTTATGCTTTGAGCTACGGGAGAACCTTGCCGCTGGTTCCGATTGATCTGGGGATCACCCTCAAAGTATTACAATGGCAGGTCGCTCAAAATGAGTTTACCACCCAAAACAGTTTTTACCCTTATTCCCAGTTTGGCAAAACCGGAGTGACGGCAGATATCGGGGTGAAATATAAGTTGGATAAAAACTTGACGATTGCTGCGAGTGTGGAAAATAGTATACCCGTGGACATGGGGATTACCCGGACAGAGATCGTGCCCATGGTGGTGAGAGCCGGGGCCGCCTATCATCTGGTTTTGGAAAATCGCTACATTGATCACCTGCTGGTTGCCGGTGAGATTGATCTGCGCGAAGATGCGACTGATGAAATATTAAATCCCCGGCTGGGGCTGGAATCCACGCATCTTGACTTGTTTGCATTACGTGTCGGCACCACATTCAATGAAGTTTCCGCCGGACTGGGCATTTACTACCAGGTGCCGCAAACCCCGCTGGGGGTGCAACTGGATTATGCGTTCACCTATCCGTTTGAGATGAGCGGTACCGGGGGCTCGCACCGAATCGGTTTGAAAGGTCAATGGGACCATCAGGCAACACCAATACTTTCCAAACAGTTAAAGGAAGAGCAGCCGGGAACGTATAGGAAAGAAACAGCTGTTCCCGGGGATGCGGGAGCAACGGGGCCGGTATTCGGACCCATGCCGCTTGCACCGGTATTGCCTGTACCGGCCGTCGTGCCGCCCACGAGGCAAGAAGCGCCTCTCGGATCGGTGATCCCGGATAAATATCCAAAAAAAATTGTAATAGGGATTGATCAAATATTGTCTAATCAGAAGGCAGCGGAAATGAAATCCGATTTGGCATATATCCTGGCTTATTTGAACGAAAAAATCAGTATTAAAATTGAGCAGCGTCGGCTCACGATCGACGATTTGAAAAAACAGTTTTTACTGGGCGAACTCGACATGGTTGTCTCCTATAATGAATATTTTTACGAATTCTACCAAAACGGTCTGATCCGGCCGGCAATCGTGATTCGCAGTCAGGGAAAACCATATTTTCTATACTATCTTTATGTCAGCCAGGACAGCACGGTCGTGAATAAGAAGCAGTTAAAAGGGAAGCGTTTGGGATATTTGGGTGGTGAAAAGAGAAAATATTTGAAGACAATCATGTATGACAATATTCCTGAGTTTAATGCAGCCGGATATTTTGATAAAATTGTTGCATACTCAACGCCGATGGAAGCAGTCCTGGCCCTGCAGATGGGCACGGTGGATGCGCTGCTTGGCATGGACCGGGAGTATCAGTTGGATGCAGGCGATAGCCAAGCGCAGGGGGTTAAAATCCACGGCGGGCTGAAGATTATCGCCCAGTCTCCGCCCATACCCAATAGTCCCGTATGGATTAAGTGGACCGGGAATGAAAAAAAACAGGCCGGTCTCCGGAGGATCGTTGAATTGATGCTTCTGGCACACCAGACCAAAAGGGTCCGGGATATTCTCAATAAGCTGGGGATTGACCGCTTGATTTCTTTTGATGAAAAAAAATACCATCATTATCTGGGTGGCCGCTAGCCGCTGCCCGGATTGCCAAGGATGAGATGTGGAAAAGAAAAATAGTGTATACAAAATAACGCTGGCAGCCATGCTGGTCGTTGTATTATCCATTGCCGCAATTGCGGTCATCTGGGTTAATGTGAGTGAAATGGAGAAACAGCATGAGCAGGAGCACAGGCAGTTGTCTGCCAGCATTGCGGAGACATCCAATCAGTTCATGCAGGCCGGCCAGCTCACCTACTTCTACAAATTATTGCAACTGCTGACAAAAATATCTTTTGTGGATTACCTGGCGGTCCACATCAATGGCCACAAAAAGCTGGAAACGCAAAAAAGCGTCCGGGTTAATGAGCAGTGGATCGATCAAAATAAAACCGGCAGTGATGCGGATTGGCATGCAAGAAAAATTCGGCAATATTATGTGAATCAGCCCCTGTACCCTGCAAAGGGGAGGGATGGTGTTTTGACCATTGTGTTTTCCAAAAAAGAATACCAAAAACCGATCCGTATTATTCAAGGGGCCATCGGTTTTATTGTGCTGCTTTTGATCGTGATTCTTGTTGTGATGAACAAACTCCGCCAGACACTGGGCAAGCTCGAATATGCCCGGAAGAACAAGGCGGACACCATCTACCGTATTACGCATGACGCGCGTCAGGACTTGACCGTGGTCCAGGGGAAACTGACGTCAGTTCTGCGGAATCGAAAAAAGGGAACCAAACACATCAATGTTGAAAAGGATTTGAAAACCGCCCATGAAAGTACGATTGCGTTGGACCGGTTTTTGCACAATCTCAATGACCAGCAGCGTATGGAAAAAGGCGAGGTTGAGTTGCTGTCTGCCCGGGTGGATATTATTAAAATTGCCCATACCGTTATGTCCGGATTCGAGGAGAACCTGGCATTACGAAAAATGCGGTTTGAACGGAATTTGACATCAGAATCGCTCTGGGTCTGGGCTGACCCGCAGATCGCGAAAAGAATCCTTATGAATTTGGTCCACAATGCCATCAAATATTCCGACAATGGAGAAATGATCCGGCTCCAGGCGGAATCGGACAACCGGCAGGTTAAAATATATATTAGCGACCAGGGACACGGCATTGAAAAAAAATACTGGAAAAAAATATTTCAGGCCTATTATCAGATTGATGCCAACAGTGTAGGTATGGGACTTGGCCTGGCCAATTCCCGGCAACTGGCCAAGCTGATGAGCGGGGAGCTGGGTATTGTGGAGAGTGTGCCTGGGCAGGGCACCACCTTTTATCTGGCCCTTCCGGCTAGCGAAGGAGTGAAGGCATGAACCGGATACTAATTGCAGATGATGACATCAGCGTTGTCGACACCATTGCAGGGATATTAAAAAATGAAGGCGGGTTTGAAGTGGAGACCGCATTGCGGCACGACGAAATTATCGGAAAAATAGAATGCTTTCAACCGCATCTTTTGACCCTGGACCTGGAATTTGGGAGTCAGTCAGAGGCCGGTATCGCCATTTTAAAAGAAATTCGAAGCCGCTATAATGAAAAAAGATTACCCATCATCATCATCAGCGGCACTGGGGATACGGTTAAGCTCCGGGAATTGGTTAAAAGCGGGATGAACGATTATATTTATAAACCCATTGACGCAGGTGACCTGCTGGAAAAAATATCCGGCTGTATCCAGGTTGCGCCGGTAGACACAACGATCTGGAAAAAACAAGTGATCGGTAACTCCAAAGCGATGATGGATCTTATGCTGCATGTGGGGCGGCTAACGCGCGCTGAACTGGATACTTTGATTTTGGGGGAAAACGGGACCGGCAAAGACCTGATCGCCGAGCTGTTTCACGAGATGGGCCCCCGGCATGGAGAGCGGTTTTACGCCATTGACTGCACCAATATCCCGGACAACTTAAGTGAAATCGAACTCTGGGGGCATGCCGCCAATGCGTTTACCGGTGCGGTAAAGGACAAAAAAGGCAGGAGTGAAATGGCTGACCAGGGAACTCTGTTGTTGAATGAAATCGGGGATCTTTCTTTATCTCAGCAAGCCAAAATATTGAATTTTATTCAGAATAAAACCTTTTTGAGAATCGGCGAAGTCGAGCCGCGCTCTTTGGATATTGTCATTTTAGTTGCGACCAATAAAAATTTATATGAAATGGTCAAGCAGGGGAAGTTCCGTGAAGATTTATATTTTCGTCTGCATAGCAATAACATCATCATGCCGCCTTTGCGGGACCGTCTTGAGGATATTCCCCTATTGGCCGCGCATTTTATGAAAAAATATAATAAAAAACTGAAGAAGGACATAAAGGGCATTGTGTCCGACGTGCTGGAAAAATTTCAGGCGCTCCTGTGGCCGGGGAATGTACGGCAACTGGAAAAGTGCATTGAAACCGGGATGATCAACTGCCGCGGGCAGCAGATTAAATGGAAAGATGTGCAGTCTTATATCGAGCATGGCGAACAGGCGCTGCATACCTCCGATGCCGGTCAACCGGAATTTGATCCGGATTGGACTTATAAAAAAATTAAAGACGCTATAAAAAATAAAGCTGATGAAACTGAGCGACACTATATCACGCACCATCTGGAAAAAAATAAATACAAAATTGTCAAAACCGCCCAGGCGATCGGGTTGAAAAACTATCAGCAATTGACTGAGATCATGCAGCGGTTGAAAATATCGAAATAAGGGCGGTTCACGAACCGCCCCTACGCAGCCCCCCCTGAACCCAACGTGGTTCAGGGGGAAATAAAAATCCAGCCTTTTATTATATAACACCAGCCTTGTATAAAATCATTCATTTCCACAGACCATTTTCAGAAAAAGCTTATTTTCAAAGGTTTACCGTGTGCAGTGATTGTGGCACGAACGTTGCTATTCATATATTGAAGAAGTATTTCAATTGTGGGGGGAAATGTGGATCGCAGCGACCGGGAACTCATCACAGCCATTAAAAATAATGATCCCGACGCGGCCCGCGTGTTGTATGAACGGTATTATGCTATGACAGTTCGGGTTGCCCTGAAGGTATTGCACTCAACAGATGATGCCCAGGATATTGCCCAGGAAGTGTTTATGCGTGTCCTGGTCAGGAAAAAAATACTGGCTTTTCGCGGAGATTCCCAATTGGGTTCATGGCTGTACAAAGTGACTGTCAACCACTCACTTTCCTTTATCCGGAAAAAAATGAAAAGGCAGGAAACCCAGCGCTTGATCTTAAAAGAATGCCGTGAGTTCAATAGCCGTACCAGTGAAAATGTGGACCAGCTTTGGAAACTCGAAACCCATGAAAAATTGGAACACCTTTGCGAAGCCCTCGATACCCTTCCCGGTCTGTACGGAAAATGCCTTTTTCTCAGATATTATGAGGGCCAAAAGTATAAGGAAATCGCGAAAAAACTAAAAATAACCCGGGACCGGGTCGGCATGCAGATCATGCGGAGCCGGAACCTGCTGAATAAAAACCAGGAATTAAAAAAACTGTACGTATCCTGAACAGGGTAAATAAATTCCAAGGTGGTTGCATGAGACTCTTCCTAAAAAAAATCGAAACTGTGGTTATAAAAATTTGTTTGGTTAGTCACATAGTAGTCGGAAATGAAATAGTTTGTTGTAAAGAGATTAATCCGGGGGTGGGGAAATGAAATTGAAATCTTTAGTAGTGATGAGCATTTTGGTTGCGACGGTATTTGCATTTATAGTACCCGGGAACGCGTATCATTTCGGAACCGCCTGGGATGAATCGCATTACAACCCCGGTGACACCAATTGGCACGGGAAACCGGTGGATCATCTTTATCTGGCGGATGAGAAAGACCGCAGTATATCAACCCGCAATGTCTACATCCGCTGGAACAGCTACCAGACCGGGATCAGCACTTGGGATACGGACTATATCAATCAAAAAAAGGCGGAAATCAAACATTTCCAGGACGGTAATTTTGATGTTGTTCTGCGTATCAATCCGTTTCCTGTGCCTGATTGGTATCTTAATGAGAGCGGCAGCCGGTTCAAGAACCAATATGATGAGGCATGGGAACCGGACACTTATATTCCACAATTAATGCAGCAGGTCGCCACAGCCCATGGCCTCTCCCTGCCAGGTGATGAGGAACAGGTTAAGGCGCTCATGAAAGCGGAATACAATGTTGATTACATGGAAAAAGACAATTCCCAGGTCAGTATCTGGGACAGCAATTATGAGAGCCGTGTACGCACTTATATTGAACAGGTCATCACTACGCTTAATAGCGATCCGGAAATCAATGTAAATAATTTTTGGGCCATCTATATTTCCAGCGGGCAGTTCGGGGAAGTGGCTTTTCCGGGCCGTAATCCTGTGAAGCGAACCAGAAGGTACAATGAGGCTACCATGCCGCCGCCTGATCCTGCCAATCAGGACGGTTTGGGAGTGGATTATTACCGCCATTGGAACAGCTATTGGGGATTTGATATGGATGCCCAGGCTGCATGTCCGGTAGCCGGTTGGGAACCAACGGAGATGGCAGGTCAGGGACAGCGTACAGTTAATGGCGGGTTTGAAGATACGACGTATTCCAATACGATTGCCAACTGGTGGAGTTCGCGTGATTGTCATAATCAGGGTGCGTGGAATCCAAGCGTGATCAATGATGTTGCCCAGGCTGCCACGGGATCGCATTTTTTACGTTATCAGAGCCTGAGTGGATCGCAATATTATCTCCGCCAGGAGATGCCTGTGCGGGTCAGTACAAATTATGATTTAAGTGGTTATATTCGCGCGCAAGGCGGAGAGACGGGTACCATTGTATTGCGGCAAACAGATGATCAGGGCAGTACGGTGGGTACACCCATTACGCTTACCAGCACGCTAAGTACCTGGAATCAGGTCAGTCAGAATTTTACCACGCAGGCGGATGCCGCCTATGTGCAGGTCGATCTTTATCTGACCGGCGGATCAGGCACAGTTGATTTTGATGCCATTTCAGTATTGGATACAGTCAATCCTACGGCAGACCACAGCCAGGCGGAGCAGTTCATTAACTGGTATTATCAAGGTCTGGCCAATGCTGTGAAATGGCAGATTGCAGAACTGCGCGAGCATTACAACGGACGATTAATTCTCATGGGCGGCGGTGATGCCACCCGGCCCGGTGATATTGAAGCGGAGATCAACAATGATCTCTCCGGTAAAACCAAGAATGCCTATTGGGTCAGCCGCGGATTTGCCATGGACCGATATTTACAATTACTGGTTGATGATTCGACAGTCAATCTGACCAATGTTTACTTTGCCAATACCGGCATGGAAGTTGTGTGGAATGATTGGGAAAATGCCAATCGCACAGCCGGTGCGGCGTGGAACCAAAGTCTGTTGCAAAGTGACTGGTCGGCGCCAAAGTATTATGCCGAGATCGCGCGTGAAATCATGGGTGCGGGCACCTCCCTGTATGGTGAGAACGGCGGTGCCAATAATCTCGATCAGATGAATGATGTGTTTCAGAATATGCAGGAGAATAATTATGAAGGCTTGGGCTGGTATACGCTGGGACAATTGTTTGAACCGTCTCAGGGTGCCAATATTCTCAATTACGCAGACCAGATCACGCAATATAATAACCTCATGCCCAAAGCACCCACAGGTGGAAGCATTTTGCCTCTCCAGACCGGTTGGGAGTGGTATGAGTCGCAGGGATACGATAATATTTATAACTCCCTTTATAATGTAGAATCTTATGATCCTGCCGAGTTTGGCCTGCCTTTGTGTACCCGTACATGGCAGGGAAACAGTCAAGGCGTTGATACGCGTACTGGGGATGGGTTTTTGGTAGTTGCCGGAAAGGCAAGCAGCGGCGCAAGTAATCCGAACAGTTATTACTGGCTGTACAATGATTTTCTCCTGCCTTATCACGATATCACCATTGGCGCAGAGACGAAGTTGTGTTACTGGATTTATCCGTATGATGATGCCGGTGATCCGGATGACGGCAACCGCTCGGTAGCGGTTGATTTGATTTTTTCCGATGGTACGGCCTTGCGTGACCATTCCGTGCCCTCAGGTGCGATCAGCCCGGTGCTGCTTGATCAGAACAGCCATTATGTTCATCCGGCGCAGCGGCATGATCACCTCACCCCCAATGCCTGGAATTATGTCGAGGTCGACCTCTCCGCCATGAGCGGTCAGACCATTGAACAGGTCTGGATGGCTTTTGATGATCCGAATTACAGCAGCCACGGGGACAAATACCGGGTGTACATTGATGATTTGAAATTCACGAATACCCCGGAGACGTTTGACGAAGATTTTATTGGCGCGTTTGATACCACGCCGGATACCTGGAAAACCGGCGGGTCACACATCACTTTTACAGGTGACGGGGTCACCACAGCCAAAGGCACACTGGTATCGGGAACCTATGGTGATATCCAGAGTCCGGTGGTGGCTAATTTTGATCAGGGAACCTACGACGCGATTGAATTTCTCATTACCGATATGACCCCTGGAGCTTTTCTGGAATTTGGATTGCAGCAACAGCGGGAAAGCAATCGCGAGTATTTATATAACAGTAAGTTTAATTATTTTGATGTGCCCGGTCTTTACCGTGTGCGCTTCAGCGATTTTGCGCCGGGAAAAGATACGTCTGCTTTCACCATGAAATTTTGGTTGAAAGAAATTGCCGGGAATACAGTTGATTTTGATTATGTCAAATTGGTCCAGCATCCACCCATTCCGGTGGCAACACCTTCTCCGAGTGGTTGGGCCGAGGAATTTACCGGCGCGGCAAACGAAATGCCAACCGGCTGGCGGGACCGTAAAGCCTGGGGTGAATACAATGCCCGGATTGAGCAAAACGGCACGAATCAGGCTGTGATCACATTGGGGTCCATCGATACCTACGGCGATGTCATCACCCCGATAATTGAAAATTTGGATATTGCCGCTTATTCCATTTTGGAATTCAAGATCGCTGCCATGGACCTGGATCACTTGGATGTTAACATTCAACAAGAAACCGGTTCCTTTCAGAGTTTTTCCGGTGTGAGTGTTTCGGCGCCGGGTGTTTATACCATTGATTTAGGCACCGTAGTGCCGTCCGGCACGGATATGTCTCGTTTTTCCATCAAGTTTTGGCCCAATGATACGCAAAAAAGCGGCACCGCTGTTCTTGACTATATTGAGATTAAAGCCGCGCCCGCTCGGGTGAACGGCACTTGGGAAAATATAGGTGATTCGTTTAATTTCAATATTACGCTTAATGCGAGTGGGCCATCAATTGAGGTATATCAGAATGACCCCTATACAACCTGGATAGAGCACAGCGGATTGGTTGAGGACATTTTTGTAAAACAATACATCGGCCAAGGTCAATGGGAATTATGCGGCACCAAACTGAATATGTATCCAAATGATCACACAAGAGAGGCTTCTGTTCCTGAGCTTGTTTCTGCCGGTGGTTATCTTTATGCAACCTGGGCAGAGGGCGGGTATCTCAATGAAAGTATTTATGTCAAACGCTGGAATGGTGCGGTCTGGACGCAGTTGCCAGGTTTGATTGGCGAGTGGGAACATTATGAATCAGAGAACCCCCAATTATCTGTCGATATGAGCAACACCCCTTATGTGACCTGGGCGGAGCGTCGCTCCTATCCGGCAAATAATTGGAAAGTTTATGTCACACGCTGGTCCGGTAGCACTTGGCAGCAAATGGGTGGGAGGTTGAATATTGTGAGTGGCGATGATGCGGGCAATCCTGATATCGCACTGTTCAATACAACACCTTACGTCACGTGGGTTGAGGGAAATAAGATTTATGTAAAACATTGGACAGGAAGTGGTTGGGCGGCGGATGGTGGTGTTCTCAATCGGAATAGCGCCGATCCAGCCACCGGTCCGGAAATTGTGTTGTGGAATAATATGATCCATGTGGCTTGGTTGGAAAGCCGGGCGGTTCAGATCAAACGGCTTAATGGTTCGACATGGGAGTGGGTTGGACAACCATTACAGGTTGATCCTAATAACACAATTGACCGGCTAAGTATGGCAGATACAACCAGCACATTATCGGTTGTCTGTCAGAGCAATGGATTGATGTATCTTTTTGCATGGGATGGCATTGAATGGAAACGGACCGATCCGGATCTTGACCGTATATCCGGTCAGGTTGTCCACGGTGTGGATGTTTGTAATGGTATGGGTTTGCCGTATGTGGGATATACGGAAGAAAATGATGGGCGTAAAGTATTTGTCAGCCGCTTTATTGAAGGAGGCATCACAGTGCCGACCGCAACGCCCACCGCTGTACCCACGCCATTACCGAGTGAGTATTGGCGGGAAGATTTCAATGGGAGCGACGGTGTTCAACCGGTTTTGTGGCAGGACTACTCTAATTATTCTGGATGCGACGGTGATATTCAGTACAATGGCGCCGGCGAGGTCTATGTTGGTTCCTATATGGAATCATGGGGAAAAGTCCTCTCGCCGCCAATGCATTGTGATGTCGGTGTTTATTCATATTTAAATGTTGATGTTTCTTGGGTGAAAGAAGGTGCAACGTATAAAATTGGTATTCAGGAAATTGGCGGTGCATGGAATTATTGGGATTTGACGACAAGTTTGAATAGTACAGGCATCTATTATTTGGATTATCAACAAACAACCGGTTGGTCAGGTGAACATGATTTTTATATTCAATTAACCATCGAAGGAATGTATGCGGCGATTAAGGTCGATTGGATAACCCTGACGCAGGGATTGCCGACAATGACCCCGACACAAATTATAACAATGACAGCCACTCCGACCCCAACCCCAACCAGTACCGTGACCCCGACGGTGAGTCCCAGTCTGACGATCACAATAAGCCCAACCACGAGTCCAAGTTCGACAGTCAGCCCGACCCCAAGCGCAATACCCACTGCGACCGCGATTCCAAGTTTCGTGGATTACAGCACCTACCATGGCGGGAGCAGTGAGGAAAAGGTGCAGGACATGCATGTGGATGCCAATGGCTACATCTATATTGCCGGTATTACCACCTCCAATGATCTGCCTGTGACCACAGGTGTGGTAGATGAAACATACGGCGGCGGCAATGACGGGTTTGTGGTCAAGTACGCGCCGGACGGCCAGACGGTTGTCTTCTGCACGTATTTCGGCGGCTCGGACAATGACAATGTGCGCGGCATCACAACTGACAGTGCAGGCAACATCTATATCACCGGTACGACCTGGTCGAGTGATTTCACGACCACAGCCGGTGCGTATGACACCGCCTTGGGAGGTGCGCGTGATGCATTCATTGCCAAACTTTCCAGTGACGGTCAGACATTGTTATACAGTACTTATTTAGGTGGCAGTGCTTATGACTATGGATTCTGTATTGATGTCGAAAGCGTGGGTGATGTTGTCTATGTGGGCGGTTTCACGCACGGCAATTTCCCGGTGACATCCGGCGCGGCACAGGAAACTTTCGGCGGCATGGGCGACGGCTTTGTGACCAAGTTCAATATGGCGGCCGGTACGATTGTTTATAGCACGTACCTCGGCGGCCAGTATTGGGAACCGGTTGATGCGATCATCGTGAAAAATGGCGAAGCCTATCTGACCGGCCATACCCAGTCACCGAATTTCCCGGTTACTCAGGATGCGCTTGATTCAACCAACAGCGTACCGGGTGCCAATCAGGGTGCGGACGGGTATTTCACCAAGCTCAGTACAGATGGTTCCACCTTCCTGTACAGTACGTTCATCGGACCGGAAAGCAGTCCTTTGACCACGACGTTCACTGAAATGGCGATTGATACAGCAGGGAATATCTATCTGGTGGGGGATACGTCAGAGCAGGATTTTGCTGTCACAGCCGGATGCATCCAGCCGGGTTTTGGCGGCGGATCGCGTGACGGTATTGCTGTCAAACTCAACGCAAATTACAGCTCCATTACGTTCAGCACCTTCCTGGGTGGTGATGGAAAGGATGGCTGCACGGATATCACGATTGATACGTCAGGCAATCTCTGGATCACAGGCATGACCGATTCCAGTGTTTTCCCTGAATCAGAAACCGGTCTGGGCGGGTATGATGTTTTTGTGAGCAATCTCAACGCGACCGGTGATCTGCTCTGGTCCGGACGTTTGGGCGGGAGTCAGGACGAGGGATTGGATAATTTCCATTTGAAGGCAGCGTATCAGGTATTGAATAATATGCTTTGCGTGACCGGGCGGACCACTTCGCAAAATTTCCCAGTCACCTCAAATGCTGAACAATCCACGTACGGCGGTGGTGTGTCAGACAGCTTCCTCTCGATGCTTGGACAACCGGCTACGACCTACACGCCCACCCCGACCCCGAGTACGACAGCCACACCTACTCAGGAATATGTCTGGGAGGATGATTTTAATGGCGGCACGCCGGGTGAGCAACCATCAGCCTGGGAGGATGAGACAGAGCATAGTGACTACAATGCAGACATCTACTATTCCCAGACCGCATCCTGGGCCCGGGTAAGCCGGACCGCAGAGGAGACCTGGGGAAAGGTATTAACCTCCATGATAAACTGCGATGTGGATACCTTCCCGATGGTACAGATCAAAGTGAGTAATATTTCAGCGGACACCACCTGGAAAGTCGGTATTCAGGAGACTGAAGGCGCCTGGCAGTACTGGAATTTAAATTCCAGCAGCAGTGATACCGGGAACTTTGTGTATAATTATAAGGAGATCACATCCTGGACCGGTATTCATAATTTCAGCGTGGTTTTAAGTGTGGAAGGCGCGGTAGGGACATTTGTGGAAAGTGATTTTGTCCGGGTATTGCGTTTGCAGGCCACACCGACACCGACGGTTACGCCGACAGTAACACCGACGTTTACGCCGGGTACCACCGGAATCTGGAATGAAATCTTTAGCTATTCTGATGACAATCCGGCGTCTGTTGCCGGTGATCAGCCGCCGGGATGGTACGATGAGACTGATGACGCAGGGTATAATGCTGAGATTGAGTATGCTGTGACTGATGGACTGGCCGAACTTACGACTGTGAGCGGCGAGCAGTGGGGCAAAGTATTGAGCTATTCTCAGAGTGTGGACCTGGCAAGCTATCCCATGCTGGAAGTTGTGATTAGCGATATCCCGCAAGGCACGGCCAAGATCATGGTATTCAGCCAGGAGAGCGGTTGGGAAGAGTATGACCTGAGCGGATCATTAACTGTGGCAGGCACTTATGCTTACGACATTCCATCGGCAACCGGCTGGAGTGGCGTGAAAAATTTCGGTATACAGCTGATCTCCGAGGGCGGGACAGCAGTATTTGATTCTATCATCAGCCAATCGGGTATGACACCCACCCCGACGGTCACACCGGTGGCGACCAATGCCTATATCGATATTTTTGATGGAACGCCGGGTGAACAACCTGCGGATTGGCGTGATGAATCGCAGGATTATGGTTTTGATGCGCATATTGCCTATGCAACCGGCGGCACAAGCGCAGATGTTTCACGTACCCAGGAAAGTACCTGGGGCAAAGTGCTCTCTTCGATTATTACCTGTGACACCTCGGTCTACACCCACGTGGAAATCGAAGTGGATACAGTGCTGTCGAGTACAGCCTGGAAACTGGGCATCCAGGAAGAGGACGGCGCATGGCAGTACTGGGATCTCAATGTGAGCCATACCCAGACCGGCACGTTTGCGTATGACTATGCTGCGGTGACCGGATGGACGGGTATGCATTCATTCCGCATTCAGATCACAGTGGAAGGTGATTCAAGCGCAGGCATTGAAGTGGATCAGATCAGGGTTTGTCAGGAAGAGACGGTCACCGGTTCAGCCTATATGGGGGTTGCGGTTTCCTATTCGCCAACCTGTACTGTCACTCCGACCCCGACGATGACCGCAACACTGACCCCGACAATGACACCAACGCAAGTAGTGTTGAGCAGCACACTGACAGCGACCCGGACACCCACTGCGACATCTACACCCTGGTTGAAATCAAAAGAGGTCATGGCCTATCCCAATCCGGCACGCGGTCAGGTGAACTTTGCCTACACAGTCAGCGGCCAGGGCAAGGTCGTGATTGATATTTACAAATTGACCGGAGAGCGCGTGGCAACGGTCACCGAGCATTTCAATGCCGGTACCGGTCAGACCCTGCGTACTGCCTGGGATGCGGTGGATGTGGCGCCGGGCATCTACTTCTGCCGGATCGTGATCACAGATGGCAGCGGGAAAGAAATGTTTAGACAGATGAAGAAGGTCGCATTAATTAAGTAGGGAATGGTCGCGACCATTCCCTACGAACTCCATTGGGTGCATGGTGAATAAACCCTGAACCCAACGTGGTTCAGGGTAGAAAATAAAATAAAAAAAATTGTAATAAATATCCCGGAAAACAGTCTGATTAAGTAGAAGTCGTGACTGGAACTGAAAAAAATATGGAGAGGGGATTGAATAATGAAAAAGATGATTGTTTCCCTAATTGCAATGATTATTATCATTTCTTCCGGAGGTGTGGTCTGGGCGGCCCAGACTGATTATGCCATCGGTCAGATCGGCGGATCGGAATTGAAACTCGGTCTGGGCGCCCGTCCGGTTGCCATGGGAGAGGCTTTTGTAGGTCTGGCAGATGACGTCAATGCTCTCGCCTGGAATCCATCCGGTTTGGGACAAATCAGCAATTATCAGGTCGGTTTTATGCACAATATTTATATTCAGGAAACCTCGCAGGAATATCTGGCGTACGCGCAACCCCTGTTTGAAGGCGCCGGGTTGGGAATCAATATGACCTATTTGAATTACGGAACTTTTGAAAAAGTTGATTTCGACGGTACAATTCCGGAGGTTGTTGGAGAATTTACTCCGTATGTCATGACATTTGCAGCTGGATACGGACAATGGATCATGCCGGGTGTGGCAGTGGGTGGTGCCGTGAAATTTATTTCTCAGAGCATTGATACAGAAACATATTCAGCAGTGGCAGTTGACCTGGGCGGCATGATCAAGCCCGGCATTGAGGGGCTTCAGATAGGGTTGGCAGTACAAAATCTTGGAACGCAATTGGCGGATGCCGATCTGCCTATGAATGCGAAGGCTGGAGTGGCGTATCTTTTGCCAGTCCAGTTAAAAGCCGGTGATATCTGGCGTACGCTCTTGGATGTAAATTTGCCGTTTGGGGATACTAATTACACATCTGCCAATATCGGGACCGAATACATCTATAATAAAATGGTGGCACTTCGTGTGGGCTATAAAATTAAAGATACCGGAGATTTAGAAGGTGTCACCGGGTTGACCGCCGGTGTTGGTCTGCAATTGAACATGTTTCATATTGATTATGCCATGCTTTCCTATGGGGATCTGGGTATCTCCCACCAGATTGCGCTGACAGTGAATTTTCTTTAGAACAAATGTTGTTCTTTGAAAACCCTGCACCACGTTGGGTGCAGGGTTTTCAAATTAAGCCATTACTACTGGATTTTGTGTGGAGTAATTTTTTTGAATTAAAGTACCAACCCTGCCCCTGCGTGGTGCAGGGTTTTTTGTTATAATTTCTCTCCCTCCCGAGTCCAACCTATAGCAGCACGCGTAAGATGTTTTTTTCAGGATTGACCTTTGAAATCAATGGAAAAATGTCAGTGATGTGATGGCATTTTTCTGAAAGTATGCTATAGTTTTACTTTCCACCTCTCATACTTTACGGATTCCGATTTTTTCTACTTCCCACATTGTAAGACATTGTTATTCCACTTTTAGGGGAGAATTTTTCATGAAAAAACCTACTTTTTTCGTTGTATTGGCTATTCTCATGGCAGTGATTTTTACTACGCCGGCGCAGGCCTATTATTATGGCACTGCCTGGGATGAATCCATTTCCAATCCAGGCAATTCCAACCACGGTGAACCCACTGATAGCGCCTATCTGGATGAGGAATATACCTCAGGTATTCGGTTGCGCAATGTCTATCTCCGCTGGAACCTCTACGAGACTGCCAATGGTACCTACAATTTTGATTACATCAACCAGAAAAAAGAAGAGATCAAGCGTCTTCGCGAAAAAGGTTTTTCCATCATCTTGCGGATCAATCCTTTTCCAGTACCGGACTGGTACTGGACGCAATATCCTGATGCGCATTTTAAAAATCAATATGGTTCTGAATGGGACCCGGAAAATCCTTCTTTGCCCGGATCAGATCCGACGGTTGGTGCTGTTTCGATCTGGCATCCGTCCTATCAGACTGAATTCGGTCAATACATCAACCAAGTTTTTTCAGATTTGGGGAACAATTTCTGGGCGGTTTATCTCACCCCGGGTAAATGGGGAGAGGTGGCTTATCCTGAGGCCAATGATTATTATGGCCATAGTAATTGTTATTGGGCCTGGGATGCCAATGCACGTAGTGCAATTGCAAGCAATCCTTTGGCTGCCTCATTTACACCCGGTGCATCTGATCTGAGTACCGTGATTGGTCAACGTGTGGTCAATGGCGGTTTTGAAGATACCGCGTACAGCAACACCATTGCCAATTGGGAAAGCACGCTCGATACATTTTATACATCCGGTTGGATACCTGTTATACAGACCGGTGCTGCACCTGAAGGTTCTCACTATTTACAATATAGTAGTCCTCCGGATGCGGGTGGGAGTGAATATCATTTACGTCAGACAGTGGTCTTGAAACCCAACACCAGCTATACCTTGAGCAGTTCGGTACGTGTGACCTCGGCAGACACCGTGGCGCATATTGAAGTAACACAACCCAGTGCGGCATTTACCTGGACACCGGTTGCCGATGTTTCCAGCACGAGCAGTACCTGGACAACCGTCACCAGTTCTTCATTTACCTCAGTGAGTTATACTTCGAAAGCTTACATTGATATTTATCTTACCGGCACAACAATGCTCGGTACTGCGGAGTTTGATCAGATATCCATTACCGACGGTCTCACTTATGATACCAGCGCTGCTCAGGCATTTATTGAATGGTATTACCAGAGCATGTCCGATTTTATCAATTGGCAGATTGCCGAGATCAAGTCTCACTTTGACGGCCGCTTGATTTTAATGGGCGGCGGATACATGACGCGTTCCGGTGATGTTGAGGCTGAGGTGAATAGTGATCTGACCGGGCAGACCAAAAATAAGTACTGGGTGACACGCGGTTTTGTACCGGATCGTTATTTAGCGCAATTGACAGACCGTAAAAATGTGATGTTTGCCAATACCGCCATGCAGGCGATTTGGCGCGGCGAGCAATGGCGCGAAGATGACTGGCAGACCACGCCGGTACATGAACCGGCTCTGGAGACCAGTCAACTGAATACGGACTGGTCGGCACCGCATTACTATGCCTGGCTGGCGGATCAATATACTATGGAGAAGTATGGGGAAAATGCCGGGTTCAATGATAAGTTTGAGATGGCGGATGCTTTCCAGATGATGGGCGACAATGGTTATCTGGGAATCGGCTGGTATACCGTAGGTCAGTTGTTTGAGGATGGCTACGCCAAGCTGGGCGATTATGCGAACAATATTTTTCAGTACGGCGGTCCGGGTGAACCGGAAGGGATTGATGAAGATTTCACCATGCTGAGTGGCGTGATTCCGCCGGGATGGCGCAACCTGACCAATGTCACCCTGACAGGCGACGGTAATACCGGCGGGAACCTGACGTTGGTTAGTACGTCGCCTGCTTATGGAAGCGTGATGACTCCGGTTTTTGAGGATGTCACCACAACTGCGCATGACAACAAGGTTTTCAATACATTGGAAATAAAAATTGATAGTGTTAGTGAAAATGCATATATCGATGTTCAAATTCAGATCGAACATGGAAGTTATCAGTCCTATCCGGCATTTTCCAATTTAAATGCACCTGGAATATATCAAGTTAATATTAATGATGCTACTCCACTGGGTGTTCTCACACGGTTTTCGATCAAAATTTGGCTCAATGGTGATACGGTTGGCGATACTGTGAACCTGGATTATGTGCGTCTGGTTAAAGAGATCACGCCGGTTACACCAAAGCTGCCAACATTCCATATTACAGATGCTTTGCTCACCCGCTGGGAAGTAACCGACCTTCAAGGCTATACCAATAATATTGCCGCATCCGGGAATGTAACCGGGTATGCACCGGATGCATCACCTGTCTGCCGGGCAGAGGATTCGGGATATGCCGATGTCACAGCATTGGAAGGCGGCAAGTATCTCTATGTCTCCGGCAGTGTGGATAACCCGGCCAATCCGGCTTATTGTTATTACCAACTGTATGACGGGAGTTTTGCCGGGTATACGCCGATTGCCATTACAGCTGATACACGGTTATCCTACTGGATTTATAATAAAAAGGATGCACAGGACAAGGGCAATACCCATGTCAGTATTGACATGATCTTCAATGACGGCACGGCCTTGCGCAATAAGGGGATTGCAGATCAGCGCGGGATCTTGATGCATCCGGCGTACCGCAATGTTGAATTTGACGAGTGGACTTATGTAGAAGCAGACCTTTCCAGTTTGGCAGGTTTGACCATCAATGAAATCCGGGTGGGTTTTGACACCGGTGCCAATGGGGAACATTACCAGGCCTTTATCGACCGCTTGAAAATCTTCCAGGGTAATCCACCGGGGGTGGAACCGTTGCGCACCAATTGGGAGACCGGTGAGATCTTCGGATATAGAAATTCAGTGTTTGCCTCAGGGAATGTCGAGGGATTTTTGTCTTATTTACCACCTGAGTGCAGCCCGCGCCAGGATGGTGATGCCGGGGTGTCGGCATATCGCGGCAAGTATTATCTTATGGTGGCCGGGAATGCGACGGCAGCACCGGCGCATTGCTATTACTGGCTGGCCAATGAGACCCTCCAGCCGTATCACAACATCACCATTGAGACCGGTATGCGTATGGTCTACCGTATTTACCATTTTGCCAATGCCGAGGTGACCAACAATCACATTGCGATTGATTTTGCCTGTACGGATGGGACCGAGCTGCGCAATCAGGGCATCACAGATCAGCATGGTGTGAACATCCATCCGGCTGCCAGACTTGATGCTTACAATCAATGGGTCTATGTGGAGGTGGACCTCTCCTCATTGGCAGGTAAAGTGATTGAGCGTGTGATGGTTGGTTTTGACGAACCGTCCAATCCCGGTAAGTATCGCTCTTATATTGAGGATCTCCAGTTTGTCCAGGCCGGGCATGAACCCATGCTGCCTGTCGCAGATGAGGTTGTGACTCCGACTACAACACCGACTGCGACGCATACAGAATCACCGACAGAAACCATCACGCCCACCCCGACGCCGACACCCACTGTAACCAGTTCCCCGACTGCCAGCCCGACCGTGACGCCAACCGAGATAGCAGAGACCAACTATTGGCAGGACCATTTTGTGGGTACAGCCGGAACTCAGGTAACCAACTGGGCGGATGAAGATCAGAATGCAGCGTTTGATGCGCACATCGATTATTCGTATACGAATTCCTGGGCAGCAATCACGCGCACAGCTGAAAACACATACGGGAAGGTGCTCTCTCCGAATCAGACCGTGGATGTGACCGCGTATCCCATGATTGAGATTGATATGACCGGAATTATTGGCACAGCTTCCTGGCGTTTGGGCATTCAGGAGCAGGAAGGCAGTTATGTACATTTTGACCTGTCCGGGAGCCAGACCGGGACTGGGACGTTTAGTTATAACTTTGCCACAGCCACAGGTTGGAGCGGGTTCCATACCTTCAGTGTGGAGATTATTGTGGAGGGCGCAACCGGATCAGGTATCACAGCTGATCAGGTGCGCATCTACCGTATCGGCGGCGTGCCGACACTGACTGCTACACCGACCGCGACGCATACAGAATCACCGACAGAAACCATCACGCCCACCCCGACGCCGACACCCACTGTAACCAGTTCCCCGACTGCCAGCCCGACCGTGACGCCAACCGAGATAGCAGAGACCAACTATTGGCAGGACCATTTTGTGGGTACAGCCGGAACTCAGGTAACCAACTGGGCGGATGAAGATCAGAATGCAGCGTTTGATGCGCACATCGATTATTCGTATACGAATTCCTGGGCAGCAATCACGCGCACAGCTGAAAACACATACGGGAAGGTGCTCTCTCCGAATCAGACCGTGGATGTGACCGCGTATCCCATGATTGAGATTGATATGACCGGAATTATTGGCACAGCTTCCTGGCGTTTGGGCATTCAGGAGCAGGAAGGCAGTTATGTACATTTTGACCTGTCCGGGAGCCAGACCGGGACTGGGACGTTTAGTTATAACTTTGCCACAGCCACAGGTTGGAGCGGGTTCCATACCTTCAGTGTGGAGATTATTGTGGAGGGCGCAACCGGATCAGGTATCACAGCTGATCAGGTGCGCATCTACCGGCTCGGACCGCCTCCGACTGTGACATCAACATTGACCGTGACCCAGACAGACACACCTCAGCCGACCGAGACAGACACACCGCTGCCGACCGCAACCTATACCGAGACACCGACTGCGACAGTCACACCTGGGATTGTATTGTGGAACAAATTGGATTCTGATCCGGAAGTTGAAACAAGCGAGATTGGCCCCGGTTTTGAAATTCACGGAATAACTAATTACGAACCAAATCAATTTAATAATGGAATTTATTTTAATTCTGAAAATGAATATTTACAAACCACCAGTTCGATTTTAGACCAGAAAAAGGGCTGTGTGGAGTTTTGGTGGAAACCTAATTTTAATTACAATGAAGGCGCGGCTTCCAATAATTCCCGTTTTTGGGGAAGCAGTGATGGCGGTGTGCTTCAATACGGAGAAATGAGAATTGGCGGTTCTTATCATCCCGGGTGGGAACATTTTACAATCACTTATAATTATGTGGATGATCAGGGTATCGGCGGTTATCAGCACCATGCAACAGTTATTCCGTTTTCAGCTGGTGAGTTAAATCACCTGGCTTTTGTATGGGATCAGGCCGGGCAGATTGAAGGGCAATACACTCTAGCTGTGTATCAAAACGGGACCCGGATTGGTGCCTGGAATGATGCTATAACACCGGATATACCAGTAACTATGGATACACCGTATTTGTGGTTATGTAATTTTGACGGGGATACCACAGGTGGCTGGGACGGTGTTAGAGGTTCAATGGATAATGTGAAAATATGGAATTATGCAAAAGACACTTTTGGAGATCGTTTCAATGAAGAACCGGTATTGGGAACACCAACGCCGACGTATACAGCAACCATCACATTGACAGCTACCTTTACGCCGACTAATACACCGGAAGACACGGCAACCTATACCACTACGCCAACCAACACACCGGAGGACACGGCGACTTCAACCGTGACGCCGACGAATACACCGGAAGATACAGCAACCGCTACGGTGACGCCGACGAATACGCCGGAAGATACGGCAACCTATACCACTACGCCAACCAATACGCCGGAAGATACGGCAACCTATACTACTACGCCAACCAATACACCGGAGGACACGGCGACCTCTACGGTGACGCCGACGAATACACCGGAAGATACAGCAACTTCTACGGTGACGCCGACGAATACACCGGAAGACACGGCAACTTCTACGGTGACGCCGACGAGTACGCCGGAAGATACAGCAACCTATACGGTGACGCCGACGAATACACCGGAAGACACGGCAACGTATACCGCTACGCCAACCAGTACTCCGGAAGACACGGCAACCTATACGCCGACACTCACAGCAACAGCATCCATAACCCTGACCGCCAGTGCGACCATGACATCCACACCGGGTGTGTCTTCACCGACAGCAACATCGACCCCGCTTTCCCCGCAGAAGGTGAGAGCATGGCCGGCGATTTCTTACCGTATGTATCCAGGCCACTCGCAGGATCTGTTGGCAGTTTCCCTTTACAACTGGGTTAGACAACCTAATATCGCGATGCATTATTATGTGCGCCACGGTACAGGTCGGTTCAATGGCAGTGTTGATGCCTATGCAACCACCGGGCCAAACGGAGAACCTGCCAGTACGGTCTTTACTGCCGGGAATGAGGTGTGGCGTGTCAATATCATCCGGGTGGATAACCAAGGCCTGGGTGGCAAACGCTATTTCCCGATCATTGTTGTTCCTGAATGGTGGGTTGGTGCAGCCACGGTAGATGTCGTTGATGAAAAAGAATTTGAGAGTATGAATTTTGAGACTGATGGCGAAGCTGAGACCGTGGGTAATGAATTGCTGGAGCAGGAAATAGAGGCTGCGATGGCAGCAGGTATTTTGGTGTGGACGTCAACACCAACACCTGAACCGACATCAGTAACACCATCTGTGACGCTGACCCCAACATTCACGCCTTCTCCAACGATGACAGGTACACTCACACCGGATCCCACGGCCACACCATCCTCTGATACACCCACAGTTGAGCCGGAGCCGACATTGGCCGCCACATCAACTTTGATTCCGACCGGGACACCGTTTGTGGAAGAAAAACAGGTGACCGCCTATCCCAACCCCGCGCGCGGTAAGGTGAACTTTGCCTATACCATTGAGGGTGCGGGCAAGGTGCGGATTGATATCTACAAACTGACCGGTGAGCGTGTAACCACAATCACCGAGCATGTTAATGGCGGCACGGGTCAGACGTTGAGCACGGCCTGGAATGCGGTTGATGTGGCCCCGGGTATCTACTTCTGCCGGATTGTGATCACGGACAACAGTGGTAGGGTAATTTTGAGCCAGAAGAAGAAAGTAGCTTTGATTCAGTAAAAACGCTCATCAGCCACCCTGCATTCAACGTGGTGCAGGGTGGCTTTAATACAATAAACATCAATGCCATATACCGGGATAACATTCTGACTGCAAGAATGCTTGCTGATCAGGACGCCTGATCACTTGTTGGGTGTTCCTCACTTAAAAAAATCAGAAAAAATTATTGAAAAAACATTGAAATTATTTGGGTTTTATCCAGTCTAACTTGATAGGAGGGGGATCGAATATACTTTTGGTCAATTAAACGATATACTTAAGGTGAACCCGCAAAATAATGAAAAACATGTTTTGCTGGAGGGATACAATGAACCGATGGGTATTGCTCCTGTTCACAATCTTTATAATGGGTCTCTCTCTCCCGGGCTGGACCGCCAGTCCTACCCTTACTGAGACCGCGACGCCAACCCCAACACTTTCGCCTACCAGCACACCTTCATATCAATTTTGGCGGGATGATTTTGAATATGGCTTGCCTGGTGCGCAGCCGCCAGGTTGGCGGGATGATACCGTGTTTCCCAACTATAATGCGGACATCGCTTATACAGAACAATTTTCCATTGCAGCGGTATCCCGCACCGCGGACAGCACCTGGGGAAAAGTTGAATCGCCGGAGATTTACTGCAATACAAGCGTTTATAGCCATGTGGAAGTGCGGGTGATTTTTGTTTCTCCGTCAACCGCCTGGAAGATCGGCATTCAGGAAATAAATGGTGCTTGGCAGTATAGGGATTTGTGTTCAAGCCAGAGCAACACCGGGATATTCGTTTTCAATTACGCCACGGTCATGGGTTGGACCGGGATGCATCAATATTATATTCAGTTGACTGTGGAAGGTCTGCCTGGAACTGCTTTTGAAGTGGATTTTGTCGCTATACGTGAACCACCACCCACACCCACGCCAACTGTCACCCTGACGTTTACCAATACTGCGACACCCTCA
Organism: bacterium; assembly: GCA_021108215.1. Classification (NCBI taxonomy): domain Bacteria; species bacterium. The sequence goes on from JAIORK010000016.1 coordinate 56,976, forward strand.
GTCACGGTCACACCCACCCGAACCATAACGACAACCTTTACGCCTTCAGCCACGAATACACAGACCCAGATCCATACACTTACTTTTACGAATACACCGACTTCAACAAATACGCCTTACTACTCACCGACCGTAACACCCAGTCCGACAGCGAGTTCCACGCCAACATCCACGTTGACGTGTACACCGACCTGGCCGATCACAAAAACCAGGACCATGACACCTACCCCAGTGATAGCCAGTACTTCCGTTCCCAGTATAACCCTGACATCCACACCCACCCTGATCCCGACAAGCACACCGTTTGTGGAAGAAAAACAGGTAGCAGTCTATCCCAATCCGGCCCGCAGTAAGGTGAATTTTGCCTATACCATCAGCGGTGCAGGCAAAGTGGTCATTGACATCTACAAGCTGACCGGTGAGCGCGTGGCCAATATCACCGAGCATGTCAATGGCGGCACCGGTCAGACATTGAGCACGGCCTGGAACGCCGTCAATGTGGCACCGGGTATTTATTTCTGTCGGATCGTGATTACGGATGGCAGCGGCAAGGTGATTTTGAACCAGAAGAAGAAAGTGGCTTTAATACGTTGATTGTAAGGGTATAAATAATGTCGGACCTCCAATCAGGAGGAAAGGTTAGAATGGAGTTGAAGCAATCGGGAAACGAGAGG
>JAIORK010000017.1 GCA_021108215.1 bacterium
TTATTCTACAATCTCGGCGATAACGCCGGCGCCTACTGTATGACCGCCTTCACGAATCGCGAATCGCAGCTCTTTCTCCATCGCGATCGGTGTGATCAGTTCGCCTTCAATCGTCACACGATCTCCCGGCATCACCATCTCCACACCTTCCGGCAGTTTCACCGATCCGGTCACGTCTGTGGTCCTGAAATAAAACTGAGGACGGTAGTTGTTGAAAAACGGCGTATGCCGTCCGCCTTCTTCTTTTTTCAAAATATACACTTCACCTTTGAACTTCTTGTGCGGGGTAATCGATCCGGGTTTCGCAATAACCTGGCCGCGTTCAATCGCTTCTTTGTCAATACCGCGCAGCAAACAACCAATATTGTCACCGGCTTCCGCTTCGTCCAACAGTTTCCTGAACATTTCCACTCCGGTCACAACACTCTTCTTTGTCTCCGTGAGCCCTACGATCTCCACATTGTCGCCGACTTTCACCTTGCCGCGCTCCACACGTCCGGTCGCCACGGTGCCGCGTCCGGTGATCGAGAATACATCTTCTACTGCCAGCAAAAACGGTTTATCTATCTCACGCACCGGGGTCGGGATGAAATCATCCACCGCATCCATCAACTTCTGGATTGGTTCCCATTCCGGGCCGTCTAAGGTTCCGGCCACACCTTTTTCCATGGCTTTCAATGCGCTGCCACGAATAATCGGGGTGTCGTCTCCGGGAAAATCATACTTGCTCAATAATTCACGCACTTCCATCTCTACCAGATCCAACAATTCAGGATCATCCACCTGATCGGTCTTGTTCATGAATACCACGATCGTCGGCACACCTACCTGACGCGCCAGCAGGATATGCTCACGTGTCTGCGGCATCGGACCGTCACTGGCTGAAACCAGCAATATCGCGCCATCCATCTGCGCCGCTCCGGTAATCATATTCTTGATATAATCCGCATGACCCGGGCAATCCACATGGGCATAATGACGTTTGTCCGTCTCGTACTCCACGTGCGCCGTATTGATCGTGATGCCGCGGGCTTTTTCTTCCGGGGCATTATCGATCTCATCATATTTCTTGACCGCAGCGCCGCCCTTGCTCGACAGGTACATGGTGATTGCTGCCGTCAAGGTCGTCTTCCCGTGATCAACGTGACCGATGGTTCCAATATTGATATGCGGTTTGTTACGTTCAAATTTTTGTTTTGCCATGTCTTCCTCCTGTT